>CBIGXK010000016.1:0-23344 GCA_966193805.1 uncultured bacterium
TGGGCAATGGGTTTCCCCCGCTGGCGGGGGTGGCGCGAAGCGCCGGGGGTGGACCGGCAAACGTGAGACGTTGTTAACTTTTAACTTCTAACGCGCTTTAGCAATCGCTTCCATCAGCCCGCGAATGTAACCATGCGCAAACAATATTCCCACATTGCTGTATCCCGCAAAATCATTACTATCCCCGGCCATCGTAGGAACATGGTCGGGGCGTATCGGTCCGCGGAAACCGATCTCATAATAAGCCTTCATCGCTTCATACATATCTATCTGCCCTTCGTCATGAAACGTTTCTTCAAATTTGTATTTACCTCCGCGCACGTTCCTGAAATGCACAAAGTGAATTTTCTCTTTTCCAAACTCCCTGACGGTTTTAGGAATGTCCGCACCCATCAGTGAAAAATTGCCCTGGCACATCGTAATGCCATTGTACGGGCTCGGGTAAATATCCAGCATCCGTTTAAAATTATCGACGGTGGTCATTATTCTTCCGATGCCTTTGATGCTTTCCACCTGTGGATCGTCGGGGTGCATGGCCATCTTCATTCCAATTTTTTCGGCCTCGGGCATCACTGCCTTCAAGAAATAGTCAAGGTTTTTCCAGAGTGTTTCATTGGAAACCTCACCATATTTTGTGAGCGCCGCATCTTTTAGCGCGTCGTTATCGAAAGCGGTTACCAGCGCGCCGCCCCTGCCCGGCTTTGCTTTATCTGTGCGATACCAGCCAATCACCGGCATCCAGTTGTAGCATATCACGTCAATATTGGCGTGCTGCTTCAGGTTCTTCATGAACGTGATGAAGTTGCTGATCTCTTCGTCTCTGCCGTCGAGGCCAAGCTTTGTCTTTTCTCCCAGCGACGGTGGTCCCTCCACCACGTTCCATTTCAATCCCACCTTATCCCATGCCTGTTTGTTGGCGATGATCGCTTTGGCTTCCCAGGGTTTTGCATCGTCGCTGCCCCTCACTCCTGCAACGGCACCAAGCACGTCCATCTGCCGCGCATAAGCTATCCGACGTTCCTCCAGACCCCTGAAATAGGCCTCACTGAGCTGCATTCCCGCATCTTTTACATATTCATGCGCGCGTTTTGAAAGTTCAGTGTTAGATTTACTGTTTGCTAGACCTCCCACACCTGCAATAGAGGTAACCGACGCGATGGAAATTGATTTCTTGAGGAAGGACCTTCTGTTGTTTGCCATAACCAAGTATTATACTAGATACAATATAAACAATATGGAGAAAAAATTGTCTGCTTTACGATGGTACCGTCTTATTCCCGTTGTATTTTTCACTTACAGTCTTGCCTATCTCGATCGCGCGAATTTCGGTTTCGGAATCGCCGGCGGCATGGAGACCGATCTTAACATCACCCCGGTTACTTCCTCGCTGCTAAGTTCTCTATTCTTCCTTGGATATTTCTTCTTCCAGATACCAGGCGCTCACTATGCTTCAAAGAAGAGCGTCAAAAAACTCATCTTCTGGTCGTTAATACTTTGGGGCCTGTTTGCAACGGCTACCGGTATTATCACCAACGTGAACCTGCTGATCGTGATCCGGTTTTGTCTTGGCATCGTCGAAAGCTCCGTAATGCCTGCGATGCTGATCTTTTTGAGCCGGTGGTTCACAAAGGCAGAGCGCTCGAGGGCAAACACCTTCCTTATACTTGGCAACCCGGTTACAATCCTCTGGATGTCGGTGCTTTCGGGATACCTGCTCAATGCATTCGGATGGAGATGGATGTTTATTATTGAAGGGATACCTGCGGTGATATGGGCCTTTATCTGGTGGCGCGTAGCCGACGATGATCCCGCCAAATCAAAGTGGCTCGGTCAAGAAGAAAAGCTGCAATTGAAAACCCAATTGGAGAAAGAACAGGAAGCCATCCCGCCAGCAAAGAATTATGCGGCATTGTTTAAATCGAGGGCTGTTATTTTACTTTCACTGCAATACGCATTGTGGAGCATTGGCGTGTATGGATTTGTAATGTGGCTGCCATCTATTATTAAAGCAGTTCCCAATATGGACATTGTAAGTACCGGCTGGCTGTCGGCACTGCCTTACTTATTTGCCATCATCGGTATGATCGTGGCATCGTGGTTTTCCGACAAAACAGGCAACAGAAAATTATTCGTGTGGCCCTTGCTGCTGGTAGGTGCGATAGCGTTCTATTTCTCCTATCTCGTTGGCGAAAGCAACTTTTATATTTCGTTCATACTGCTGATCATTGCGGGCGCCGCGATGTATGCGCCTTACGGTCCATTCTTTGCCATCATCCCGGAAATTCTTCCGCGAAATGTTGCAGGTGTGGCCATGGCAGTCATCAACAGTTTCGGAGCACTCGGCTCGTTCATCGGCGCTTATGTAGTGGGTTATCTTAATGCACGCACGGGCGACTTTGGCGCATCTTATATTTTCATGGCGGTATCGTTACTCGTGTCTTCGCTGCTCACCATTCTTGCGGTGAAGAAGAAAGCTTAATCGCGGTGGTGGTGGCCCGATTTGTAATGGTCGAGCAGCATGTCGCCACCAAAGTCATGCATCAGGTCGCGCACCACGGTGTGCACATGGTTCGCGTTGTTTTGGGTATTGTCGTATTCGATGATGAGCGTAGGCCCCTGTATCCGGTAATAATGCGGGTGGCCGGGGCCCGATTGCATGTCGCCGGCCCAGGCGAATTTTAAATTGTCGAGCCCTGCCTGCTGAATTTCTTTCAGCATGTTATCGGCGAAAGATTTCTTGTACCTGTGTACGTACAGGCCAATCAATTGCAGAAGTTTTTCGCGTTGTGCGGCATTCATGGCAGAATAGGCGATACCTGCCGGATGTTCGATCATTGCTTTCCTGTCGATGCGCGTCACGATATCGCCAGGCGCCTTTTTATCGATATCGGCCACTTTCAATTGTTCGGCGGTTAGCGAGCGAAGCAGCGCAAATCCTTTTTCTTTTTCATCCTTCAGTATTTCTTTGCCTTTTTGCGGACCGCTGGGAACGATGGCGGGATTGGCGCCAAGAAATCCCGGGGTGCCCGCCACCATTGCGTTGTCTTTTGCTGAAAAATGAAAAGATACATGATGCCCCTCGAAGCGCCAGCCCCACGTGGTGGTATCGCCGGGCACACCGAATATCGCCAGGTGATATTTCCCGGGATCGCGGAAATGATCACCGGGAGCCCTGTTCTCAAGAACCTTTAAGATATTTTCCAGTTCGATGATCTCTTTAACTTTTTTGACGGTGCCATCGGTAAGGCACGTTTTTAACAAGGCGATGGCATCTTGTTTTTGTGTGGCGCTCATTTGGTCGAGCGGTAAGCCCTTCCTGTCGTTGATGGGGAAATAATGAAAATTGAAACGCTCCTCCGATCCAAATGGATACAGCGTTGCCGACTTCTGCGCAGTATCGAGCGTGCTGATAAATTTTTCGGCGGCGGTCACCATCGACTGCGCATGACCGGTTAAAAACAGGAAGCAGGCAAAAGCGAAGCAAACTATTGGTCGCATGGCATGAGGTGTTGTTTCCGAATGTATGACAATTTAGTAAGTCTTGCGGTAGAGGTGGTCGATACGGCCGTCAATCGGTTGCTTCAGCGGTATCTGGTTGCCTTTGGTTTCCCTCAGCCACTCAAACAGTTCATGCTTAAGATCGAGGCCTGTTTGGCGCAACTTGGTGTCGCGGATGAGGTTATTCATTTCATAGGGATCGTTCTCCAGGTCGTACAGTTCGTTGATATCCCAGATCCCGTTGTAGAAAATGTATTTGTACTTGTCGCTGCGAATGGCAAACATGGTAGGTGTTTGCGGGAAGGCCGCTTCCCAGTAATACTCATAAAATACCTTCTCGCGCTGCCAGCCCTGTGTATTTCCTTTCAACAGTCCGGCGAAAGAAAATCCCTGCATTTGCGCGGGCTTTTTAACACCGGCCAGTTCAAGGAAGGTTGGTGCAACGTCCACATTCATCACCACTTGCTCCACAACAGATTTTGGCTTTACCATTCCTGGCGCCCACACCAGCATCGGCACGCGCATGGATTCTTCGTAGGCGTGACGCTTGTCGATGAGGCCGTGTTCGCCGAATGAGAAACCATTATCGCCCATATACACCACCATTGTATTTTCTTTCAATCCCTGCTCTTCCACCCATTGCAGTACTCGCTGCACGCTTTCGTCCACGCCCATTAATGTTTCGAGGTAGGCGCGGTAAAATTTATCGAAGGGGATGGCGCCGTGATACATGTAATCGACGCCGTGCCAGCTATAACGTTGCTTGCGTACCCATTGCGGGATGTCCCGGTAATTGACTTTTGTAGCGGGCGCGGTGTAAGTTCCATAGTGCTTGCTGCTGTCGGTGGCAGTGAGGTACATGGACGGCGGGCACATGATCGGTATGTTGGCGTACATGCCGCGGTGCCGTTTTGCCGGTTGAAATTCTGCGTGTACACCTTTATGCGAGAGATAGAGAAAGAATGGTTGCTGTTTATTTCTTTTGTTCATCCAATCTATTGCATAGTCGGTGAGCAGGTCGGAAGTGTAGCCGCTGTCGGTGAACTTTATATCTTTCCCGTTGATGTTGAATGTAGGATTGTAATACACGCCTTGTGAGCGGAAGCTTAACCAGTAATCGAATCCCGGCTGCGGATCCCTGTCGGCATTGCCCATGTGCCATTTTCCGAGGAAGGCGGTTTGGTAACCGGCTTTCTGCAGGTATTGCGGAAAGAAGACAAGGTTTGAAGGCATGGGCGCATCGTTATCGACCACCGTGTGCGTGTGTGCATATTGTCCTGTTAGAATGGAGGCGCGGCTTGGCGAGCAGAGTGCGGTGGAGACGAATGCGTTTTTGATATGTGCGCCTTCGGCGGCCATCTTATCCATGCCTGGTGTTTTGAGGCCTGGGATTTTATTCATGAAGCCTATTGCGTCGTAGCGGTGGTCGTCGGCGAGAATGAAGATGATGTTCATTTTCTTTTGCTGCGCGAGCACTCCCGACGAGTAGGCGAGAAGGAGAAGTAAGAAGATATTTTTCATAAAAAGTTAGAAGTTAAAACTTAAAAGTTATAACTGAGAGACCTCTCACGTTTCACGTCTCCCGTCTCCCGTCTCACCATTGCCTATTGTCCACCCCCGGCGCTCCGCGCCACCCCCGCCAGCGGGGGATACCCATTGCCCATTGCCCATTGCCCATTGCCGTCTCCGGTCTCCTCTCACGCCGACAGCTCCGCATTCTCCCATCCCTTCCTGTATTTGCGACGAATAAACCGGTTGGCGGCCTCAAAATTAGTTACACGCATATTCTCTCCATCCCACTTCAAACTCACATACCTTCCCGCGAACTTGTTGCCGCTCATCTCCCCATACACAGGATCCTTCTTGTTCACCGATTCACTCAAATTAAAACTGCGCAGCAACAAATTTCCCAGCAGCACCGTCTCGGTCAGCGGGCCCGCATATCCTTTGAATGGCGAGCTTACCTCGGCATTTCCATAACCGGCAATAGACGCATCCACCCACGCCCACCAGTGCCCATCCATTCCACCTGTAACGCGCGGATATTTTTCAGCGACCTTCACTTCTTTATTCAACGACAAAGGCAACAGCCGGGGGTGACTGCCACCCCATCCGCACGAAACTTTTCCTTTTGTGCCGATGAAGAGTGTACATCCCTCGAAATCATTTTCGCCCGGCCAATCGCCCAATGCAATGTTCATGTTCACATCGGGATCCAGCTCATCCGGCCGGTCGGGAACAATTCCTCCGTCCATCCAGTGCAGCTCCAGGTCGCGGCCATTCTTTTGTTTGAATTTAAACTTGATTGAACTTGAAACGGGACCGCTTTCAGGATAAATGCCTTCTTTAAATATGCCGTTATAAACAGTACTGGCGCTTCCCGATATTTCTGTGGGATATCCTAATCCCAGCAATTTGAACGGCGGCCCCATAATATGGCAACCCATGTCGCCCAATGCTCCGGTGCCAAACTCCCACCATCCGCGCCAGTTGAACGGAACCAGGTTATCGATGTAATTCGTTTGTTGCGCGGTGCCGAGCCAAAGGTCCCACTTCAATTCTTTTGGCACCGGTGGTTTACTTGCCGGCCACGAAATTCCCTGCGGCCAAACGGGCCTGTCTGTCCAGCAATATACTTTTTCAATGTCGCCAATCAGCCCGGCCTCGAACCATTCCTGCATCGTCCGCATTCCGTCGCACGATGCTCCCTGGTCGCCCATTTGCGTGACTACCTTATATTTTTCGGATGCTTCGGTAAGCACACGCGCCTCATAAATATCATGCGTAAGCGGCTTTTGCAGGTACAGATGTTTTTTTAGCTGCATGGCACTTAATCCAACGATAGCATGGTTGTGATCGGGAATGGCCACGGTAACGGCGTCAAAATTTTTACTCTCTTTTTCAAACATCTCGCGCCAGTCGTGATAAAATTTCGCTTTCGGAAAGTCCTTGCGCCGCGGCGCCGCCATCCGCTCGTCTACATCGCACAGCAAGGCGATTACCGCATTTTTTTTAGGCGAGGTAGCGTAATGCCGGATGTCATTTCCACCCTCACCGCCACAGCCGACGGCGGCGATGTATAATTTATCGCTTGGGGCCACATAACCCTTACCGCCCAGAACAAACCGGGGAACAATATAAAATGCTGATGAGGCGAGCGCTGCGTTCTTAATGAATGTGCCGCGGCCCATTTTTTTCTTTTCCATGCCTGAAGTTGATGATGAAGCTACTCCTCTAATGTAGTACATTTAGTAAATGAGTTCGCTTTTTAAAGCCGGTACAATTGTCATTCTTACATTTATCTGCGCATGCCGGGGAGCGCAACGCGAAAATCAACCCGTTTCGCCGGTCTCAGCAAAAGACGCTCTTTCGACCTACGCCGTGGCCGACGGATTCAAGATAGAAATGATTGCAGCAGAGCCGCTCATTTCCGACCCTGTGGATATGGAAATAGATGAGTACGGCCGCATGTATGTTGTGGAAATGCACGGCTATCCACTCGACAAAACAGGAAGCGGCAAAATTATTTTGTTATCCGATGAAAACGGAGACGGCACCATGGATAAACGCACCGTTTTTAAAGAAGGACTGATGCTGCCCACCAGCATCATGCGTTGGAAGAAAGGATTGATCGTAACCGACTCACCCGATATTTTGTATCTCGAAGATACCGATGGCGACGGGCAGGCGAATATCACAGATACGCTTATACGAGGATTTGCGCTCACCAATCCGCAACACAACACCAATAACCCCGTGTATGGGATAGACAACTGGATTTACGTTGCGAATGGCGGCGCCGTTTCTACCCGCGAATACAGCGATGAGTTCGGTGACCAGGGCAACGAGATAGTTTTTCCGGGAAAGCCCAACGCGCCCAGGCTTCCACGGAACGCCAATGGCCGTTCCGTACGCTTCCGGCCGGACAGGCAGCAGCTCGAAATGACCACTACCGAGTGCCAGTTTGGTCAAACTTTCGACGCATGGGGCCATTGGTTCGGTTGCGACAATTCAAACCACGGCTACCATGAAGTGATCGCCAACCGCTATTTTGATAGAAATCCCACGCTGCACGTTTCTTCTGCCGTGCAAAATATATCTGATCACCTGAATGCGGCAGAGGTATTTCCCGCCACCATTCATCCCGACAGGCAAATACTCACCGATGTTGGCGTGATGACGTCGGCATGCGGCCTCACCGCTTACCTGGGCGGTGCGTTTCCGGAACCGTACAATAAAAATATCAACTTCATTGCCGAACCGGTTAGCAACCTCGTGCATGTTGACATGGTAGCCGACAGTGGCTCCACCTTCAGGGCCAGCAGGGTCCTGGAGCATAAAGAATTTCTCACCTCTACCGATGCCTGGGCACGTCCCGTCAATTTTTACGTTGGCCCCGATGGTGAGCTGTACGTACTGGATTACTATCGAAGGGTGATCGAATCGCCCGAATGGATGTCGGAAGAGGCGATCAAAGCGGGAAATTTATACGATGGCGCCGATAAGGGAAGGATATTTAAAATAACTCCGGACAACTTCAAAAGCAGCGGATGGACCAAAGGATTGAAGCTTGGCGATGCAACGGTTGATGAACTGGTGAAACACCTTGCTGACAAAAATTATTGGTGGCGCCTCAATGCACAGCGGTTGCTGGTTGACAAAAATGATACAGCAGCGGTGCCGTTGCTTATCGCGATGACCAACGATGAAAATGAATTCGGGCGGCTGCACGCGTTATGGACGCTCGAGGGAATGGGACAACTGCAGCAACAGCACATCGTTAATGCCTTAAAAGACAAAGCAGCAGGTGTGCGCGAAAATGCGGTGAGGCTCGCCGAATTGCATTTGCACAATTTTCCTGCACTGGCTGATGTGCTGCCTGCGCTCGGCAACGATGCTGATCCAAAGGTGAGGATGCAACTGCTGCTCACCCTGGGTTCGGTAAATACACCTGCCGCGGTAACGGCGAGAAATGACTTATTATTTAAGGATATCAACGACAAGTGGATGCAGATTGCTGCTATGTCGGCGCCGGCTTCTCAATCGCCCGCACTGCTGGAAAATGTTTTAAAAAATTATAATGAAGGTAATGGTGCTTATGCATCGCTGGTAGAAAAAGTGACCGCAATGGTTGCCGGAACAGCCAACAGCCGTCAGGTCCATGCAATGCTGGCACGGGCCATGGATTTCGGCGGCTCCAGGCAGTCGGCCATGCTGAAGGGGCTGGCCGCGGGATTACGTGTAAATAAGACGGTTATCAACACCGCCGACCAGCAGCAACTGGCAACGATATTTTTTGACCATCCTGATGCCGATACCAGGGAATCGGCGATGCAGTTATTGAAAGCGAATGGAATTACTGATGCTGCGCTCGAGAAAACATCGATGCGGCGCGCCGTACAGATCATGAATGATGAAAAACATGACGGAAGAAAACGTGCCGAAGCGATAAGGCTGCTCTCGCTTGCGGATGCTTCGCCCTACGCAGAAAATCTCAAAAAGCTCATCGATCCGAAAGAGCAAACAATTATACAACAAGCTGCCCTTTCAACGCTGGGAACAATCGAAACAGAGCCGGTAAGCAATTTTCTGATAGAGAAATGGCCGTTGCTGACACCGGATATCCGCAACGAGGCCATCGATATTTTCATGAGAGACTCGGCAGGCATTTCGATGCTCGTGGATGCACTTGAAAAGAATACCATCAATCCCGGAAGCGTGAGTTTCCCTACGAGTGTTCAGTTGATGCAAAACAGTAACGACAATTTACGCAACCGCGCGCGTGCCATCTTCACCAAAACAAAACAGCAGGCAGCGAAACTGAATGAGCAGTATAAAGAAGCGTTGCAGTTGAAAGGCGAAGCCGCTGCCGGGAAAAAAGTGTACATGGAAAACTGTGCAATTTGTCACCAGCTTAGGGGCAAGACAGGTGTGGCGATTGGTCCCGACCTGGGCACTATCCACAACTGGACAAAGCAGGATATCATGGTAAACGTTCTCGATCCGGATCTTTCCATTTCGAGTGGATTTGATACGTGGCAGGCTGAGTTGAACAATGGCGAAAAGGTAATTGGCATCATCGCCGGCGAAACGCCGGCGGCGATCACACTGAGGAACTTCGGCAAAATGGACAGGACAGTGAATCGCCAGGATATAAAATCATTGCAGGCGTTGGGTGCTTCGGCCATGCCAAAGGACCTTCAGAAAAAGATCAACACGCAGCAAATGGCCGACCTTCTTGCTTTTTTACGACAGAACTGAAATTAACTTTATGAGAAGAAGTTTTTTAATTGCATTGGTTGCTGTTTCGTGCTGCTCCGCCTCAGCGCAATCCTCTTCCTTTCGTGCAGCGGCCGCTAAGGTGAACATTACGCCCACTGTGCCCAAGCAGCTCCTGGGGTACGCGGCCAGGCAATCCAATGGTGTTCACGACAGCATTTATCACCGCATCCTGGTAATGGATGACGGGACGAGCCGGTTTATCATCGTTTCTTCGGAGTTGTGTTACGTGTCGCCCTCCAATTACCAGGAAATTGCTGCACGGGTACAGAAAAAATTTGGTGTAAAGCCGGGTAATTTCTGGTGGTCGCTCACGCATACACATTCGGCGCCGGAAGTTGGGCCGCCGGGAATTGCAGAAGCTTTTTTAGGCGATCGCTACGAGCATCCGGTGGATACAGCTTATACTTCCTTTATCAGCCGGAGTATGCTGGATGGCATTGATGCGGCAATAAAAAGCCTTGCGCCCGCGAAACTTGGGGTAGGCTGGGGATTTTCGCAGGCGAACATCAACAGGCGGGCGATAGATGTTGATGGAAAGGCTTCCCTCGGCCTGAATCCCGATGGACCAGTTGACAGGCGCATCGGCCTCATCCGGCTTGAAAATACCTACGGGCAGCCCGTGGCGCTTTTAGTGAATTATGCCATTCACGGAACGGTTTTGGGACAGGAGAACCTCGGCATCAGCGGCGATGTAGCCGGCGTTGTTGCTGGTTACGTTGAAGAAAAAACAGGCGCGCCGGTGTTGTTTATCAACGGCGCCGCGGGAAACCTCGCGCCGATATACAGTGTGTATCCCAATGCGCGCGCCGGTCATCTTAGCCAGTTTCGGGTTTTGCTCGGCGATAAAATTATTGAAGGAAGCAGGAAGATAACATCGTGGGTTGATTCGGTAAAACTATTTACCGGCGCGATCAATGTGGAGAGCCCGCGTAAGCCCGGCCTTGGATGGGCCGGTGATCTGCAGGCGTACACGCGCACCACGAAGGATGGCGTAAGCCTCGTAAAATTGCCCGTACAGTTTTTGAAGATTAATGACGATGTGGCGATATGGTCGGCGCCCATCGAATTATTTTGCGAGATATCGAACGAAGTGCGCGACCGGTCGCCGTTTAATTTTACATTTTATTTTGGCTACACCAACGGCTGGCTCGGATATTTGCCAACGGCGAGAGCATGGGAGCATGGTGGTTATGAAGTGGAAGTTGTATCGCCTTTTACGCCGGCCGCAGAAAGAGATCTGACCGAAGCGGTTGTCAGTTATTTGGAAGGAGAAATGAAAAGCGGGATCGCGCCCGCAGTTAAAAAGAAAAAGAACCGCTAAACTGGTGTTGCATAATTATATTTTAAGCGCTATTATTAAGGAAACCTGAAGTATGAAATATATCCTGTTTGTTGTTTTGTTTGTTGCGTTCGAGGTAACGCATGCACAGTCGCTGCCCGCTTATGATGAAATAGTATTGGAAAAATCAACGGACTACAAGCCTGCGAATCAATCGGCTTTGGCCGCCGCGAATTATATTTTGTCGAAGCCCATAGCCAATAGAGATCTGGATTATCTAAAATCCCTTAAGTTCATGATCAAGTGGATGTCGGGTACCCCGGATTACATGTTTGATATTGATGCAGAAGTAGGAAAGCTGGTAAAGGGAAGTGATGCCCTGGTAGGCGTGTACATGGCGGCGATGACCAAATATTGCCTTGAGCATCCTGATACGAAAGACGACCAGGAGGCCATTAAGAAAAATTCATTGAATACGCTGATCGAATACTGTGAGAACCCTGCCAATAACGTGAAGATGAACAGGGCACTAAGAAGATTGGCCGACGAAAAACGAGTGAGTAAAAGTGTTTAGACGTTTTACATTTATTGCATTGGTGTGTTTGTGCAGTTGCGGAGAAGAGGAGAAAAAACCGGAACCCCAACGACGAGACAGCGCACGCGAGGAAAAGGATTACATCAGGGCCATTCCCGGAAAGAATGATTCGATACCGGAAGAGCAGAGCCAGAAAGGAAAGGTGCTGATTGCTTATTCGGATTGCTACACCTGCCATACCGAAGATAAACGATCCAAAGGACCCGCATTCAGAGACATAGCGAAAAGATATCCGGTAAACGATGGCTACATTGAACTTCTTGCCCGTAAAATAATTTTAGGCGGCAGCGGCGCCTGGGGATACCCGGTTATGGCGCCGCACGCGGATATTTCCGTTGACGACGCAAAGTTGATGGTGAAATATATCCTTTCGCTGAAAGAATAGATGCCAGATGTTACATAACATTAATGTAGCGCATATCCCGCGTTGATGCAGAAATTTATTTATTTTAAAAATGTCCTAATCAAGTTTTCAGTAAATTAGCATTTGCCTAAAACCAGAACAGTAGTCCATATTCCACATGTATGACCGACAATGCTTTTAGAGAATCTGAAATATTGCATCGCCTTGCATCGGGGGATCCGGATGCTTTCACGCTTGTGTACAAGCAATATTATAAGCGTATATATTATTTCGCGAAGACGTTTCTTCCTGACAGGGAAGACGCTGAAGATATTACTGCCGACACTTTTGTAAAGCTGTGGGACCGCCGCGACAGTTTCCATACCATGGGCGCTCTCAGCTCCTTTCTTCACATCACCGTTCGTAACCGCTGCTTCGATTTCCTGCGCCACTGCAGGGTTAAGGCGGAAAAGCAGGCCGACCTCATCGCGCAACTGCAACCGCACGAACATTCGCCGCTGCACGAAACGCGCGAGGAACTCCTCAGCCTGGTGCAGCAGGAGGTCACAAAGATGTCGGCGAAAATGAAAGAAATCTTCCATCTCTCTTATCATGAGGGGCTTAGCCCCTCCGAGATCGCCGAAAACCTCCAGGTGAGCGTGCAAACAGTAAGCAACCAGAAAACCAGTGTATTGAATACACTGCGGAAGGCGCTTGCGCAACATTCTTCGCTCACCCTGCTGGTACTGCTGCTTGACAGCACGCGGCACATTTTCCGCTGAAAAATATTTTTTATTTCCATAGTAGGATCGTTTCACACAATCGTTGTATACACATAGCGCTAACAATTATCTCGGCGACCACATCATTAAGTCATGAGCAACTCCAGAACAATCAGCCGTCTCCTGTTTAAGTACCTGCAGGGTACTTTGACGCCTGAGGAAGAGTATGAACTGGAGAAGTGGAAGTTGCAATCGGCCGAGAACAGGCAGTTCCTGGAAAGATTGTCGAACGAAGCAACGCAGGGAATAGACACCGACGGCACAATTCCCGGTACGCTTGAAGAAAAGATATTTGGAAAGATACGCGATAAGGTCCCGGAGTTGCACGGCAACGTGATCCGGATGAAGGGTAACTGGTGGAGGTACGCGGCAACCGCTGCGGTCGTGTTGATCTTATTTGGTTACAGCATCATGACAATGATGCAGAAAGAGCGTCCCAAACAGGTGGTCGCGAAAGTTGAGCAGCCTGTTGTTGAGGACGTGGCCGCACCCGATGGAAACTATGCAAGCATCACCCTTGCCGGCGGAGAAAAGATCGACATCAACGGATCTTCCCGCGGCACGCTGGCTTCACAAGGTAAGGTCCAGGTGATTAAATCAGCAGATGGGTTAATTATTTATAAAGTTGCAACGGGCAGGGTCAGGGGAAAAATGCAATTCAATACGTTGGCGAATCCGAAAGGCAGTAAGGTAATAGGCATGGTGCTCGAAGATGGGACTAAAGTTTGGCTGAATGCTGGTTCATCCCTTACCTACCCCGTTGCCTTTATAGGAAAGGAGAGAAAAGTTTCCATAACCGGCGAGGCCTACTTTGAAGTGGCGAAGAAGAAGTCGATGCCCTTCAGGATTATGAAAGGAGAAATGATGGTGGAAGTGCTCGGCACGCACTTCAATGTAAATGCATACGGCGACGAGCCGCATATGAAAGTGACATTGCTTGAAGGCGCCGTTAAGGTTTCGAGCGGCAACGTATCCGGAATTTTAAAACCCGGTCAGCAGGCAAAGGTGAAAGACAACGACATCAATGTTCAGTCTGATATAAATATTGACCAGGTAATGGCGTGGAAGAATGGCTATTTCAGTTTTGAAAAAGCGGGTATTACAGAAGTAATGCGACAGATTGCAAGATGGTACAATATAGAAGTGGCATACGATGGAGAAATTCCGAACGAGCGATTCGGAGGTGAGCTGCGGAGAAATTCAAAACTGTCCAGCGTATTGAAAGTGCTGGAAAAATCAGGCGTCAAATTCAGGATAGAAAACAACAAGGTAACCGTATTCAAATAGTTACTGAACGTTGCAGGATATGCAACGGAATAAATTTATCCTCTTGTCTAATACTACATCCTTCATTCACCAAAACTAAAAGAGGTTATGCACCTAAGGACTCCTTTTAGCATTCCGCTCCGCGCGGGATCTTTTAAGAAATCAATGAGGGCGTTTAAGCTCACGGCGATAATTATTTTCGCCGCATGCTTTTCGGCAAGCGCCGCAGCAAACGCCCAAGGCATCACTTTTTCGGGTACTAATGTTACACTGAAAAAAATATTTGCCGAGATCAAGAAACAATCAGATTACACCGTCTTCTACAATTATGAAGTCATCCAGGAGGCAAAGAAAGTAAGCATTCACGTGGTTGACGCGAGTGTGGAAGAGGTGTTGAAGCAGGCGCTTAACGGACAAAATCTCACCTACGTTATCGAAGATAAAATGGTGGGCATTTACAAAAAGGCGCCGGAAAAACAACAGGAGATTCCAAACGTTCCGCCTCCGCCCATCAACATCACGGGACAGGTGCACAACGAGAAAGACGAACCTCTTTCCGGTGCATCGGTAATGGTGAAAGGCAGCACAAGGGGAACGACAACCGACGCCAACGGCGAATTTTCACTCAACAATGTAAATTCGGATGCCACGCTGGTTATTTCGCTGATTGGTTACGAACCCAAAGAAGTGGCGGTAAGCAATCAAACGAGCATTAACATTGGGCTTGAACTTTCGGCGCTCAAAATGGATGAGGTTGTAGTGACCGCCTTTGGTATTTCGAAAGAAAAGAAAGGGCTGGTGTATTCCGTTGCCTCCGTAAAGGGCTCGGAATTTACCGAGGCACGCGAAACCAACGTTGCCAATGCACTTACCGGAAAAATTGCAGGCGTCGACGCCACACAGGTGGCATCGGGGCCCGGCGGATCGAGCCGCGTGGTGATCAGGGGTAACGGTTCGTTCAACAGCAACCAACAGCCGTTGTATGTGGTGAATGGTATGCCGATCATTTCCGATAACCAGGGTGCGCAAACCAATACCACGAAGATTAACGTTGACAGGGGCGATGGTATTTCTTCCATTAACCCAGACGACATCGAGTCGATAGAAGTGCTGAAGAGCGGCGCGGCTGCTGCGTTGTATGGAAGCCAGGCCGCAAACGGCGTTATCCTCATTACAACAAAATCCGGAAAAGCGCGCCAGGGCATTGGCGTTGAATTTTCGTCTAACTACGTTATTGGAACACCTTCCTCCTATCCCAATTTCCAAACCGAATTCGGATCGGGAAACGATGGTGTGAAGCCTGCCACACAAGCCGCTGCGCTTAGCGCCGGGCGTTTGTCGTACGGCGCCAGGGTTGACGGATCGCAGGTTATCCAATTTGATGGTGTTGAACGTCCCTACTCGGCTGTTGGCGTGAAAAATAACATCAATCATTTTTACAGACCCAGCCAGGATTTCGTGAACACGATAGCGCTTACCGGCGGATCGAAAGAGATTAACTTCCGTTTGTCCTTATCGAATCTCAAATCGCAGGCGCAAACACCTAATTCTTCATTCGACAGGAAGACGGCCAACCTGGCCCTGCGTTCAACACTCGGCAAGAACGATCTTATCGAACTCGAATCGAACGTACAGTACAACCTGGAAAACGCGAAGAACAGGCCAACCGTGGGATACGCCGAAATCAACTCCAGTTGGGCCACTTACCTGCTGGGAAGCACAGTGGATATCAGGAGCCTGGCGCCAGGATATGATGAAGCAGGCAATGAAATCCAGTGGAACCCGGTACCGGCCGCACCCAATCCCTGGTTCGTGGTAAATAAGATGGGCAACAAAGATGACAAGAAACGTTTTATCGGATCGGGAAGTGCAAAGATCAACATCCTCAAAAACCTTTACCTCAAAGGAACCATCGCGCAGGATTATGTGAGCATGTCGATGATGGACTTCGTTCCGATGGGCACTGCCTTTACGCCTAAAGGATATTTGAACATGGGCACAAGGCAGGATACCAGGACTAATATGAACGTTATCCTCAACTACAATACCGACATTAAAGACTTTGGTCTCAACGCCTTTGTGGGCGCGAACAGGGAGAGGATCTCGAACATCACCTCCAACCTCCGTGGCATCGATTTCATCATACCCGATTTTATCAGCTACACCAACCTGAAAACGCTGAACCCTTCCACAGACGAGTATCCTTACAGAAGCGAACTGCGCTCGGGAACAAATTCAGTGTTCGCGGCAGCGGATCTGAACTACAAATCGGTCGTGTTCTTAAGTGTAACAGGAAGGCAGGATTGGTTCTCGACACTCAACAGGGGAAACAATTCCATCTTCTATCCTTCAATCGGTACGGGTGTGATATTATCGGACATCGTTACGATGCCCGCAGCAGTAAACTTTTTGAAACTGCGCGCTTCATGGGCACAGGTAGGTAGCTCCACCGTTGCACCAGAAAGCATTAACCGGATCTATACTTTCATTCCCGGCGGCTTCAATGGAATACCGGTTCAGAATGCACCCAATCGCTTGCAGAACCCAGACATCCGGCCGCTGACGGTAACAACCTCGGAAGGTGGTTTCGAAGTGCAGTTGCTGCAAAACAGGTTGAGCCTCGACGCGACTTACTATAGCAGGGTTACAACAAACGACATTCTTCAACCCGCAATTTCTGCCACCAGCGGTTACCTCGCCGGTAACCAAAACGTGGGTAAGATCACCAATAAAGGAATTGAGTTGCTGATTTCCGGCAAGCCGATCCGCACACAGAATTTTAGCTGGAACACAAGCTTCAATTTTGCCTACAACAAAAGCGAAATCGTTGAACTGGCTCCGGGAATCACCAATCTTACCATCGGTACAGGTATATCATCCGGCGTGAGCATCGTGAACGCCGTTGGACTGCCCTACGGTTCAGTGCTGGGATGGAAGATGAAGAAAGATGAGAACGGTGTGCAGGTGTACAATGCCACAAGCGGTTACGAAGACAGGTACCAGGATTACCTGGGTATCGCCAACCCGCCTTACACTATGGGCTTTTCGAACACCTTCACTTACAAAAGGTTTTCGATGAACGTGCTGCTCGATGCAAAATTCGGCGCCGTTGCTTTCAACAACATGTGGGTGTATGCCATGCGCTTCGGCTTAACGAAAAGCACACTGCCCGGCAGGGAAACAGGCGTACAGCTCGAAGGTGTTGACCAGGAAGGCAACAAGTTCAGCAGGTTTTGGCCCGTTGTTGATCTCGATACTTACTACAACAACAGGGGCGTGAATTATTCAGAACTCGCCACTTTCAGTTCCGATTTTGTGAAGCTGCGCAGCCTTATTCTTAACTACAGCATACCTGTAAACAAGATAATATTTGTGAAGATTCAGGGAGCAACCATCGGTTTTGTTGCCAGGAACCTGGCCATATTGTACAGGGACAAGAAAGTGAAAGACGCCGGGCTCGATCCTGAAATGCAACAGACTGTGGCAAACGCAACCGGAACAGCCGGCGCCGGCGCGCCAAGAACCCGCACAATGGGCGTTAACCTGAATATTAAATTTTAATGTTCCCAAAAAAGCTACTGATGAATAATAAATTTTTTAAACTGATATACGTCGCGGCCCTTACTTCGGGCTCCCTGCTCTTATCGTGTAACAAAGAAGGTCTTACAGATCTCAACAAACCGCTTAACGCCGTAGATTACCCGATACCTGCCAATATGTTTACCGCGGCCTTGCTCAATACGCCGCGCGACAACTATTCTGTTCTTGCAGAAGGCATGCAGTATTTTTCAACATACAAGGAAGTGCCAGCGATCGGCGACAAGTTTTACAGCTTCAACGGTACCGAAGCCGACTTTAACGCCTACTATACGGTAAGACTCAACCTGCTCAAGCAACTGGAAGACGCGATCCAGGATCCCGCCCTTTCCAATGAAAGGGCAATGGTGAGGATACTGAGAGCATATACCTATCACCAGTTAACAGATATCGCCGGCGACATCCCCTATTTCGATGCTGTGAAAGGCGACGAAGAAGGCATACTTGCCCCGAAGTACGACACGCAGCGCGACATCTACCTCGATCTTTTCAAAGAACTCGATGAAGCCGCTACTGCGCTCGATCCGGCTAATTCAAATTTTGGCAGCGCCGATCTCTTTTACCAGGGCGACGTTACCAAATGGAAGAAATTTGCCTACACGCTGATGCTGCGCCTTGGTATGAGGCTCACAAAAGTGGAACCGGAACTTGCCGAAACATGGGTGAAAAAAGCAATCGAAGGCGGTGTGATGTTGTCCGACGACGACATGGCCAAAATTCAATACGCGAATGTTTCGGGCGGCATGAATCTGAAAATTCAGAACTCGTGGTTGAACGGAAATTATCTCAATCCACAGGATCCGGATAATGTTGAAGGCGGAAAGTATGCAGCTACCTTCCTCAACAAGCTGAAAAGCACGAACGATCCGAGACTGCCGGTGATTTCCGTGGTGTGGCAAAAGCCTGCCGGCGAAACACAGTACGTTGCCAACAACGACCCGGCGGTGCAGAGAGGAATGATCAGCGGAAGCCTCAACACCAAACCCGGTGACTTTGATACCTATTCCGAGCCCTCACCGCTGGTGCTGAATGTAGCCGCGCCGATCATCATTATGGGCCCCGCAGAGTCGTATCTTTTGCTGGCCGAAGCGGCGCTAAGAGGATGGTACACAGGCATGACCGCCGAAGAAGCCTACAACCTTGGCGTTAAGGCCGGCATGACGCAGTGGGCACAGTGGACCGCCGTTGCTCCGAGCAATAATATCATTTCGCAACAGCAAATTGATGATTACCTCGCCGCTAATCCGTACCTTTCAGGTGGTTCTTTTGAAGATCAGTTCAAACAGATCAACGAACAGAAATGGTTATCTATGTTCGGCGACGATTACGAAGTGTATGCCAATTGGAGAAGAACAGGATATCCCGAGCTGATGCCGGTAAATTATCCGGGCAACGTAACGGGAGGCAAAATGTTCAGGCGCTTCTCGATACCGATATCAGAGAATCTGACCAATCAGGCAAATTACCTCGAAGCTTTGCAGCGGCAGGGCTTTTCTGAATCCACAGGAGATAACCTGTTAACACGGGTATGGTGGGACAAACCATAATCATCAATTAATACTAGCAGTATATGAAAAGGAGGGACCTCTTTAAATTCTTTTCCGTCGGACCACTTGCCGGCGCATTCCTGGGAACCGCCGCTCCGTTAGCAACCACGGCGGCTCCCACTCGTTCCAAACGCAACCTGGTAAAGGAGCTGGGATTGAGGACGTTCATCAATGCTGCAGGCACCTACACAACGATGACCGCGTCGCTGATGCCCGACGAAGTGATGGATGCCATCAACAATTCGGCGAAAGAATTTGTGATGTACGACGATGTGCAGGATAAAGTGGGCGAGAAGATCGCGGAACTATGTCATTGCGAAGGGGCGCTGGTAACTGCCGGCTGCTGGTCGGCGCTGGTGCTGGGAACCGCAGGCGTACTCACCGGGATGGACCTTAAAAAAGTGGCCGCACTACCCCACGTTGACGACTTTGAAAAAAACGAAGTGATCGTTCAGAAAGGGCACAATCACGATTATATTCATGCGCTCTCGAACACCGGTATAAAGCCCGTTGAAGTGGAAACACTCGAGGACCTCGAAAGGGCCATCAACAGCAAAACGGCACTCATGTATTACCTCAATGAGAGCTCACCGCATGGAAAGATCCTTCACAAGGAATGGCTGGAAGTGGCGAAGAAAAATAATGTTCCTACCATCATTGATATTGCTGCCGACGTTCCGCCGGTCGAAAATCTCTGGAAATATACCGACATGGGTTTCGACCTGGTATGTATTTCAGGAGGAAAGGCGCTGCGCGGCCCGCAAAGCGCAGGTTTGCTGCTGGGAAAGAAGCACCTTGTTGCTGCAGCCAGGCTGAGCGCACCTCCACGAGGAGGAAATATTGGCCGCGGCATGAAGGTGAACAAGGAAGAAATACTGGGCATGTACGCCGCACTCGACCGCTACGTGAAGCAGGATCATGACAAGGAATGGAAGATGTGGGAGGACCAGGTGGCCACCATCGAAAAAGCCGCGAAGAAAGTAAACGGTGTTTCAACAAAAGTGAGTGTGCCCGAGATAGCCAATCATACGCCGAAGCTGAGCATTTCATGGGATCAGTCGCTGGTGAAACTGACCAGGAAAGAAATGCAGGAAAGACTCCGCAATGGCGCGCCGTCTATTGAAGTAATGGGAGAGGGAGATAATACCATCAATATTACCGTTTTCATGCTCAAACCCGGGGAAGAAAAAATTGTGGCCTCGCGTGTTAACGAAGAACTTAAAAAAGCGGCTGTTTAAAATCAGAACTACTACATAATGAAACAAAGAGCATTGCTTGTACTCGCCGTACTGACAGGCTTTGTATTTTCAGTCAGGTCGCAGGAGTATTCGATCGTCATCAAAGGCGGTCATGTAATTGACGCGAAGAACAATATTGACAAAGTGATGGACGTGGCCGTGAAGGACGGTAAGATAGCGATGGTTGCCGCAAATATAGACACCACCGGCGCAGTGCAGGTAGTTGACGCACGCGGCATGTACGTTACGCCGGGGCTGATAGATATGCACGCGCACGTGTTTGCCGGTACCGAACCCGATCACTACCTCAGCAATGGGCTGCTCGCCCTTCCGCCCGATGGATTCACCTTTCGGGTAGGCGTGACCACCGTTGTTGATTGTGGCGGCGCAGGTTGGAAATCGTTTCCCTTATTCAAGAAAAATATTATTGATAATTCACAGACGAGGGTGCTGTCGTTCCTCAACATTGTTGGTGAGGGAATGAGAGGCGGCGCCTACGAACAGGATACGATGGACATGGACCCCAAAATGGCGGCCATGGTAGCGAGGAGATACAGACAATATGTAGTTGGATTCAAGGTGGCGCATTACGAAGCCGCGCAATGGACGCCGGTTGACAATGCGGTGAAAGCAGGCACCATGGCGAAGATGCCCGTGATCGTTGACTTTGGTGGCGACGACACGCACGCACCTTTGTCTATCGAGGAATTGTTTTTTAAACACCTGCGCCCCGGCGATATCTATACGCACACCTTTACTGAACTGGACAGAAGGGATCCCATCGTTGACCTGAAAACAAGGGAGCTGAAACCATTCGTTAAAACTGCGCAGCAAAGAGGGATCGTCTTTGACGTGGGATATGGTGGAGGAAGCTTTGATTACAGGCAGGCCATTCCCGCAACAAAAGCCGGCTTCTTTCCCAACACCATGAGCACCGACCTGCACACCGGCAGCATGAATGCCGCGATGAAGAATATGCTGAATGTAATGTCAACATTCGTCGCGCTAGGCATGGACATACCCGCAGTGATCAAAGCTTCAACCTGGGCGCCTGCACAGGCTATTCAGCGGGAAGAGCTGGGTAATTTATCTGTCGGCTCTGTTGCAGATATAGCCATACTGAACATGCGCAAGGGCGACTTCGGCATATTCGACAGGATGGGTTATAAGTTGAAGGCCAACCAGAAATTCGAATGTGAAATGACCATCAGGGAAGGCAGGATCGTTTACGATTTGAATGGAATTGCCAACCCGGTTGTGGTGATCAACGCGCGCCGCGGCTCTCATTAATTACCTAACTGTGAAACGTTAAATTGCACTATCTTGATGGCATAAAATAATGCCATGACATCGAGAAGAAAATTTATCAGGAATAGTGCACTCACTGTTGCATCCGCCTCTTTACTTTCCAACCGCCTCTTTGCGTCGAATAAAGCAAATGAAATAGTGGGCGTGCAATTATATTCCGTACGCGACGATATGGGGAAGGACCCAATGGGCACCCTCCGCAAAATAGCTGCCATTGGCTATAAATACGTAGAACATGCGGGATACGGCGATAGAAAGTTTTATGGTTACAGCCCCACCGACTTCAAAAAAATCCTTAATGACCTCGGCCTTGAAATGGTAAGCGGCCACAGTGTTTTCGGCGCCCAGCATTGGGACGCTTCAAAGAAAGATTTTACAGATACCTGGAAGCATACCGTTGAAGATGCGGCCACAGTTGGCCAGCAATACGTGATCAGCCCCTGGCTCGACGAAAAGCTGCGCACAAAATATGATGAGCTGCTTCGTTTCCTCGACCTGTTTAACAAATGTGGTGAACTCTGCAAGAAATCAGGTGTGAAGTATGGCTATCACAATCATGATTTTGAGTTCGAGTTTTCGCTGAATAATAAAAAGATTTTCGACATTATTCTCGAACATACCGACGCCGATCTCGTTGCGCAGCAATTGGACATTGGCAATATGTACGGCGCCGGCGGACGCGCCCTCGACATTATGAAACGCTATCCCGGCCGCTTCGAATCCATGCACGTAAAAGATGAAATAAAAAGCGAGCATGGCGAAATGGGTGGTTATGAAAGTACCATCCTCGGCAAGGGCGTTCTTCCGGTAAAAGACATTGTAGACGCCGGAAAGAAAATGGGCGGCACCAAACAATTCATCATCGAACAGGAATCTTACCAGGGCAAAACGCCGCTTGATTCGGTGGCTGAAGACCTGAAGGTGATGAAAAGCTGGGGCTACTAATCAGCTACCAGAACTTTTTCAATTTTTTTGCCGGCTTCCGTAACGATCGTTAGGAAATACAGGCCAGGTGCAACACGATGTACGTCGAGAACATTTTGCCTGCCCTGCACATTTTTAGCGATAACGGTTGTGCCGAGTGCACTCCTCAATTCAAGGCGGCTGCAATCAACTGTTGTGTTGATGTAAACGACACCGTTTTTCACCGGGTTGGGGAACACATAGGTCAGCAGCTTTCTCCCCGTATTGTCGATCATCCGAACAGGCGAATACACGTACTGGCCAATGCTGTTAACTGTCTTTATCCGGTAGTAGTTGGCTCCCCACAGCAGGCTGGCATCCGTAAACTCGTATTCGTTCAATGTATTCGTATTTCCGCTGGCGGCCACTTCACCGATTACGGTATAAGTAATGTCGTCTGCACTTTTTTCGATAATGAATTTGCTGGTGTTCGACTCCGTAAAAGTTATCCATCGCAGCATTGCCGTTTCGTTCACTTCCTTCACGGTGAAGGAGTCAACGATCTTTAAATCGCTGCCGTTGTAGTTAATGGAATCAACTACCGAACGAACGGTTTGGCCGTCCTGGTGTACGGTGGCGATGCGGTAGTAGTTCATTCCCCAGACCAACGAATCATCAGTGAAACTATATTCGCCCGCTGTTATGT
>CBIGXK010000017.1:0-23218 GCA_966193805.1 uncultured bacterium
ATCGTTAGTTTTTTAATTATTTTTGTAGGAATCGACTGTTTTATTACTTAGTTATTATTATAATCTATTAAAATTTGCTTCATACCTAAACCGTGAACACTAAAAGCATCGTACAAATACTCGTTTGTATCCTGTTGGGGTACGTGGTCAGGGCCACGGAAGCCGCCAATTGTTACCCCGTTCTTGCAAAACATTTTCCCGGACTAACCATCGCAGAAGGTGGCAATGTGACGGCAAAACCTGCGGACGGGCAGATGTTCAGCAGCCAGCCGCCGCCCAAAAAGGACATAAAAATCAAGGCACGGTTCCGGCCCTCTTCCAACTTCCCTACGACCTTCGCGGTTCCCGTAGAGAATAATTCGGGCAACTGGAATTACCTGACGAAAACCCTGGACAATCAGGGTAAATATTGGATACCTCCTTTTTATTACATTTTCCTCTTCAGGCTAACGCTCTTCTGAGCCTTCATCGAAATCCTCATTTAAGATTGGTTTTAATGTGCATGCCCTGTTCTTAATCTTTGAGGCATGCCTGCAGCACAGCTATTTATTGAAGTTATTATTAAACGTATATCGGGATGAAAAAGGTCCATTTTATTTATTTACTGTCAGCAGTGTATTTGACAGGATGTTTTGCCAAGGGAAATGTAAAAACCGAAGAAAAGGCGCTGGAGTTGCCCGTGTTGAAGCTGGAGCCGGTGGATACGGTGCTGCATAAATCATATGTGGCCACCATTAATGCCTGCCAGAATGTGGAGCTGCGCGCCAAAGCATCGGGCTTCCTCGAACAGATATTAGTGGATGAGGGTGAGTTCGTAAAAAAAGGGCAGCTACTGTTTAGGCTGAACGACGCAGAGTTTAAAGTGCAGATGTCGGAGGCAACGGCGTTCCTGTCGAGCGCGAAGGCCGAGGCAAAAGCTGCCGAAGTCGAAGCCGGCAGGGTGAAGACGCTCGTTGACAAAAGTATCGTCTCTCCTTCTGAGCTTGACCTGGCAAAGGCGCGGCTGGCCGCGGCCAACGCGAAAATCGAGGAAGCAAAGGCACGCGAGGAGAAGGCGCGCATCCGCCTGTCGTACACGGCGGTTCGCGCACCTTTCGATGGCATCATCGACCGCATTCCGCATAAGCTTGGCAGTTTGATAGCCGAGGGCACATTGTTGACAACCGCGTCAGACATCAAGACGATGCATGCTTACTTCAAAGTGTCGGAAAGAGAATACCTGAATTTCATCAAGAGCGGAAAAGCAGGGGAGAGGCTTGGCCAGTCTGTCGGCCTCATCCTCGCCGATGGAGCGTCGTATGATTTCAAGGGCCGCATCGAAACGATGGAAGGCGAATTTGAGCCGGGCACAGGGTCCATCGCGTTTCGCGCCAGCTTTCCTAACCCCCACCGTTTGTTGAAACACGGCGCCAGCGGAAAGATCAGGCTCACATCCGTAGTTACCGATGCATTGATGATCCCGCAAAAAGCCGTATTCGAGATCCAGGATAAGAACTATGTATTTGTTATCAACAAAGACAATACAGTGAACATGAAAAGCTTTGAACCCGATGCGCATGTGGAAGATTTCATTCTTGTAAAGTCGGGGCTCTCGGCCAACGACAACATCATTTATGAAGGTGTGCAAAACGTAAAGGAGGGATATAAGATCATTCCGCGTTTCATCACGATGGATAGTTTGCTGGCAGGTAGCTAACGAAGAAAGAGAAAGAAACATCCCTGGATTCAAAATTAAAGACATGCTTGAATTGTTTATCAGGCGGCCCGTGTTGTCGCTGGTTATTTCGTTGTTGGTCGTATTGCTGGGAGTGCTTGCCTTATTCAGGCTGCCTGTAACGCAATTTCCCGATATCGTTCCGCCTTCGGTTGTGGTTACCGCAAGCTACAACGGCGCAAACGCCAGCGTTTGTGCCAAGGCGGTAGCAACACCGCTCGAGCGTGCCATCAACGGCGTGCCGGGCATGACGTACATGAACTCTGTAAGCAGCAACAATGGCGTTACCCTGATACAGATATTTTTTGAGGTGGGCACCGACCCCGACCAGGCGGCGGTGAACGTGCAGAACCGCGTAACAACGGTGCTCGATGAATTGCCGGAAGAAGTGATCAAGGCCGGCGTCACCACCGAGAAGGAAGTGAACAGCATGCTTCTCTATCTGAACGTGATGAGCCGCGACAGCACCGTAGACGAAGAGTTCATTTACAATTTTACGGACATCAACATCCTGCAGGAACTGAAACGTATCGATGGCGTGGGCTTTGTTGACATCATGGGCGCGCGCGATTATTCCATGCGCGTATGGCTTAAGCCCGACAAGCTGCTTTCTTACAATATTTCGACAGAAGAAATTATTGATGCGCTGCGGCAGCAGAACATCGAAGCCGCTCCCGGCGTAACAGGCGAGAACTCCGGTAAAGACAGCCAGGCCAAACAATACGTGCTGACCTACACCGGGAAGTTCAATACCCCCGAGCAATACCGGAACGTTGTATTGCGCGCCGACAACGACGGATCCATATTGCGACTGAAGGATGTGGCCGAAGTTGAATTCGGAACCGTTAGCTACGACATGGTGTCGAAGACCGACGGCCGTCCCTCTGCATCGATCATGGTGAAGCAACGGCCGGGTTCGAATGCGCAGGAGGTGATCACGAACATCAAGGAGAAAATGCAGGAACTCGAGGCCACTACGTTCCCTCCGGGTATGATCTACAATTATGCGTACGACGTTTCGCGTTTCCTTGATGCAAGTATTCATGAAGTGCTGCGTACATTGGTCGAGGCATTTATCCTCGTATTTATCGTGGTGTTTATTTTCCTGCAGGATTTTCGTTCAACCCTCATCCCTGCGCTCGCCGTACCGGTTGCGTTGGTGGGTACTCTTGCCTTTATGCAGATGCTCGGCTTCTCCATCAATATACTTACCCTTTTTGCACTGGTGCTGGCCATTGGTATTGTGGTGGACAATGCCATTGTTGTGGTGGAGGCCGTGCATCTCAAGATGAACCGGTACCACATGAATGCGATGGACGCGACCATCCTTGCCATGAAGGAGATCGGCAACGCCATTGTTGCCATTACCCTAGTCATGGCGGCAGTATTCGTACCTGTCGCGTTTCTTTCCGGACCCGTCGGCGTTTTCTACCGGCAGTTTTCATTGACACTGGCAATGGCCATTGTGATTTCGGGTATCAACGCGCTTACTTTAACGCCTGCGCTTTGTGCGCTGCTGTTGAAGCATACCCCCGCCGGCAGGGAAAAGCCAGGTTTAATGCAGCGCTTTTATGCAGCATTTAATAAAGGCTATGATAAAACAGAAAAGAATTATGGCCGCATGGTGGGATGGATGGCAGGCAGGCGGCTGGTGACCGTTTTAATGCTGGTGGTTTTTTGCCTTGTTACCTGGGGCAGCGCAAGCCTGTTGCCTTCGGGATTTATTCCGGCAGAGGACCAGGGGATGATTTATGTAAACGTAACAACACCGCCCGGGTCAACAGTGGAGCGTACAGAAGAAGTGCTCAGTTCGATCCAGCAGGCCATTGGCAGTGATGAAAGCATCGAAAACATCAGCACGCTCGCTGGTTACAGCCTCATGAGCGACGTTACCGGTGCATCGTACGGGATGGCCATGATCAACTTAAAAAGCTGGGACGAAAGAACACGTTCGGTACCCGAACTGATAGCAGTGTACCGCGAAAAAACAAAGCTCATTGCGGATGCGGCGATAGACTTTTTTGAACCGCCAACCGTGCCGGGATTTGGTAATGCCGGCGGTTTCGAACTGCGGTTGCTGAATAAAAACCGCAACACGGATCTTGCCGCCACTGCAAAAGTGTCTGAAGACTTCTTGCACGCATTGAATATGCACCCGGCATTGGAAGGCGCCTTCAGCAGTTTCGATCCTAATTTTCCGCAGTACCTCATTCATATCGACCAGGAGATGGCTGCGAAGCAAGGTGTATCGATTGAAAGGGCAATGACCACATTGCAAACCCTGCTTGGCAGTTATTACGCCACCAATTTTATCCGCTTCGGGCAAATGTATAAAGTGATGCTGCAGGCATTGCCCGAATACCGCGCCACGCCCGAGGATGTTCTGAAATTATATGTAAAGAATGATAAAGGAGAGATGGTGCCCTATGCCAATTTCATTCGCATGGAAAAAGTGTTTGGTCCCGAGCAGATCACTCGCTACAACATGTACACTGCCGCGATGATCAACGGCGATGCTGCCGAGGGATATACCAGCGGCGAGGCCATTGAGGCCATTCGCCAGGTCGCCGACAGCACGCTGCCGCGCGGCTATACCTACGAATGGAGCGGAATGACGCGCGAACAGATCATTTCGGGTAACCAGGCGGTTTTCATTTTTATCATCTGCCTTGTATTCGTTTACCTGTTGTTGGCTGCACAGTACGAAAGCTTTGCATTGCCGCTGGCAGTAATACTTTCATTGCCGGCGGGCACTGCAGGAGCGTTTGGGCTGCTCTTATTAGCCGGGCTTGAAAACAATATCTATGCACAGGTGGCGCTGGTCATGCTTATCGGGTTGCTGGGAAAGAATGCAATTCTTATCGTTGAGTTTGCCATCCAGCGGCGCAAAGAAGGCTTGCCAGCATTGGCGGCTGCGCGCGAAGCGGCTGTGTCGAGACTGCGGCCGATACTGATGACATCCTTCGCGTTTATTGCGGGATTAATTCCGCTGTGTATAGCCGACGGCGCGGGCGCCATGGGTAACCGGTCCATCGGTACCGCCGCAGCGGGAGGAATGTTAACAGGTACGTTGTTCGGTATCTTCCTGATACCCGGATTATACGTGCTTTTTGCCTCGCGCAAAAAAGCAAAAGAACAGCAGACGCATAAAAATAAACAGGCGATGCCTGAACTGCATCCTAACCAGGCAGTGTAATAAAATAAGAAAAGCTTGAATGAGATGAACAGCAGGAAGTATTTTTTATTGACAGTAGTGGGTGTATTGTTTTTTTACGGCTGCAAAGTGATGGAACCGCAACCATTGCCTGCTGTAACACCAATGCCGGCACAGTTCGACACCGCCATAAAGGAGCAGGATACTTTTGCATTGGAGTTCTCAACATTTTTCCCTGATCCGTATTTGGTAGAGCTGATCGACTCTGCTTTAAAAAATAACAATGACCTCAATATCGCCTTGCAACGGATCTCGAGGGCCGAGGCCCGGCTGACAGGCAGGAAGGGCGCGATGCTACCGTCTGTTGATGCTGTTGTGAGCGGGGGCGGAGAGCGCTATGGCGACTACACAATGAATGGCGTCGGTAATTTCGATACCAATCTTTCGCCGAATATCAAAGAAGATCAACGCATTCCCACTGCCCCTACAACCGATATATTTGTCGGGCTGCGCAGCAGTTGGGAAATTGATTTGTGGGGCAAGTTGCGCCACAGGGAAAAAGCTGCCGCGGCCGGGCTGATGGCCACTCGCGAAGCAAGGCAGTTGATCGTTACCAACCTTGTTGCCAACTTGTCGCATCATTATTACGAGTTGCTCGCGCTCGATGCAGAGCTCGAAATAGTGAAAAAGAATATTGCTTTGCAGGAAGAGGAACTTGAGATCGTAAAGGCACAGCAGGCCGGCGGCCGCGCAACGAAACTTGCCGTGCAGCAGTTTGCGGCGCAGGTGCTCAACACGAAAGCCATTCGTTATCATCTTTTGCAGTCGCGAGCCGAAGTTGAAAATGAGATCAGCCTTTTATTGGGTAAATACCCGGGCCACGTTGCGCGAGACACGAGCCTGCCGGGTCCTGCGCGCAGTGTAACCATACGTGCGGGTTTGCCCGCTTCATTATTGTTGCGGCGGCCGGATATACGACAGGCCGAACATGTTATGGAGGCGGCTAAAGAAAATGTGCAGGCGGCGCGTGCGGCATTTCTACCATCGCTCGTGATCACCCCTTACCTCGGGTTAAACGCGTTTACGCCTGGTTTGCTTTTCAACGGTGGCTCCGCCGCCTACGGATTGGTGGGCGGTTTAACCGGCCCGTTGTTTCACCAGCGCGCGCTGCGCAGCCAATACACCATTGCTAATGCTGATAACCGCGAGGCGGTGTATGCATACCAGCAGCGATTGCTCGAGGCATATACCGAAGTGGTTACCAGGTTAAGTGCCGTTCAGAACCTGCGCCACTCTTACAACACCAAGCTGCAGGAGGTGCAGCAATTAAGTGATGCGGTGGTAACGGCTCGTGATCTATACTTGTCGGGATACGCCAATTACCTTGAAGTGATCATGGCCCAAAAGAGTGTGCTGGAAGCGGAGCTTGAACTGGTGAACCAGAAACGCGACATATTTCTTGCGCTGGTGCAACTGTACCGTTCACTGGGAGGTGGCTGGAAGTAAATCATTTTTCTTTCGAGGGTATCTGGAAGCCCACGGGTGAAATTTTCCGTTGAAGCTCCTTCAGCGGTATCAGGTCGTCGATGTCGCCAAGTACTTCATCCACCAATCCGTAATCTTTTGCTTCGGTGGCATTCATGAAGCGGTCGCGGCGAAACATTTCTTCTATTTCTTCCTGCTTATGGTTCGTGTGTTTGCCGATAAGGTAGAACAATTGGTTTTGGATGCGTTCCTGCTCCATGTAAGCGATGCGCACATCTTCGGTGTATCCTTTGGCGCCGCCGCCTGCGGGATGCATGTGTACGGTGGCATGCGGCAGTGCGTAGCGGTGTCCCTTTGTTCCCGCTGAAAGTATGACGGTGCCCATGCTGCCGCTGAAGCCCACGGCTATAGTGGACACTGGCGACTTTACCATCTTCATCGTGTCGTAAATCGCAAAGCCGGCATACACCACCCCGCCGGGGCAGTTTACATACAAATTTATCGGACTATGGTTTTCGCTGTCGAGGTATAGCAGTTGGGCCACCACCAGGTTGGCGACATTTTCTTCGATAGCGGTGCCGAGAAAAATGATGCGCTCTTTCAGCAGCAGGCTGTAGATATCATAGGCGCCTCTGCTGGAGGCATCGGTGACGGTTGGAATAAGTAATGACATGTTATGCGAATATTGAGTTGATTGTAGAAGCGAATTTTTCATCTTTCATCAGCCGGTCAAAGATGGCTTCCAGGCAGTGCTTTTGTTTTTTACGGCCAAACCAGCGGATGACAGAATATGTTTTCTGCTGGTAAAGCATATTGATTTTTCGTTCGGGATCGATGATCATTTTCGCCTCGAACAGCAGCTTGTCGGGTGCCTCCATTTGGTTGAGGAGATAAGATTCTGTTTCCTGTATGTCAAACAATGGCTTCCTCATACACTGCTGATTTTTTTAGTTGGTCCCTTACTTTTTCGAGGCATTTGTGTTTTTGAACGGTTGCCGAGTGTCTTGTTTTATAATTGAACTTGTTGGCAATTTCCTGGATGGTTTTTTGTTCGTAGTAGAAGGCCTGTAAGAGCTCAAGGCATTTTTTCCCTGCCGATTCCAGGAACGTCAGTATATTTTGTGGCGTTGTTTTTTCGGTTTCATAGAAGTCATCGGGGATGGCAGGTTCATCCGAGTCGTCAAGGGAGGTGTATCGCGTTTCGAGGTTGAACTTTCTTATCCATAATATTTTCGCGATGCCGGTGAGGTAGGCCTTTGGAGATGTTTTTATGTTGAGCGTTTGCGTTTGTTGTTTTTCTATATAGACCACGAGTGCGTCGTGAAAAACGTCTTTTGCTGCGTCCGGGCCGCCGCCGAGGCGGGCGATGGTTTTTGCTACCGATGGAAAGCTGTCCCGGTACAGTTGTTCGAGCGATTCGTTGGTAATTGTTTGCATACCGCGAGTGATTTACTAGTAAGTGTCGAAAAACGCAAAAAATCACCCTGAAGGTAAAAATATATTTACGGGTGTGCGATTTGGGCCTCTGGAGAAGTGTTGTATAAAGAAAGCCCGCCGTCACTAGAGCTTCGGCGGGCGATGTCGGGGCGGCAAGATTCGAACTTGCGACCTCCTGGTCCCAAACCAGGCGCGATAACCGGGCTACGCTACGCCCCGAACAATCCTGTGCATCAGGCGCTGAAAGCACCCTCAAACTTGGGGGTGCAAAAATAAGGGTTCACGGCCTCACGACAAAAAGAATACTTCATAAACATTCACATTTCATTAGACGGCCTATAAATATGTTTGTATATACGTAGCTGTCTACATATATTTGCATCATGAAGGACGCTTTCACTATACAATCGCTTGATAATTCGCATTGCGAGGCTGTTGTTAACCTCATCCTGCCCATTCAGCAGGTGGAATTCAATCTTCCGTTAACCCTCGACGGTCAGCGGGACCTGCTCGATATTCAAAGCCACTACCACAAAACAGGTGGCGATTTTTGGGGTGCGTTCCACAACCAGGAACTGGCGGGAACGATTGCGCTGATTGCAACCGGGCATAATGCCGGCGCCATCAGAAAGATGTTTGTTAAAAAGGAATTTCGGGGAAAAGAAATGGGCATTGCACAGCAGTTGCTGAACACGCTAATAGTTTCTTGCGCAGAACGCGACATCAGGGATCTTTACCTTAGCACGATCGATGTGTTGAAAGCCGCTCACCGTTTTTACGAGCGCAATGGGTTTAAAAGACTGGAAAAGGTCGATCTGCCCGGCTACTTTCCGTTGATGAACGGCGATAATGTGTATTATCACCTCCAATTAAATCATTCGAATGAATATAATTGATGAAGCGGGCGTACTGGCCATTTCCACGAGACTCCAACGGCTCAGCGATGCCATACGGAAAGACGGAATTGAAATATACCGTGCGCATGGAATAAAGTTCGAGCCCAAATGGTTCCCGGTCATTTATGCACTGCACAATAAACCGGTGCTGAGCGTTGTGGAAATTGCCGTTGAGATAGGGTATAGCCATCCTTCCACCATCAGCTTGCTGAAGGAGTTGGAAAAAGAAAAGCTGATCCGCTCGAAGCGCGATAAGAACGACGAACGGAAAAGGCTCCTTCAATTAACCGACAAGGGGAAAACGCTCGTACGGCAGATGGAACCTGTGTGGCAAATAATCGTTAGAGCTGTAACCGGCCTTATCGATACAAAAAACAACCTGATGCAGGCCATCGTAGAAGTGGAAGATCAATTGAAAAAGAAAAGTTTTTCCGAGCGCGCCATGGCATTGGCACGTGATTATGCACATGAAAATACGAACGATGCTGACAAGTAATACCGAAAAATGGTTCGGCAGAACATTCTATTTTCGATCATCATATTTCTGCAATTCTTAAACTCAAGGTTCAATGAAAACAATTTTAATTACCGGCGCCAGCCGCGGTATCGGGGCGGCCACGGCTGCGCTTGCCGCCGAAATGGGATACGCCGTGGTGGTGAACTATCACACCAACAAGGAAGCGGCCGGCAAAGTTGCAGCGGGCATAACTGCTAAAGGCGGCAGAGCAATTGTTATAGGCGCCGACATTTCAAAAGAAGACGAAGTGATGAGGTTGTTTGAAGAAGCAGATAAAATTTTCGGCAGGCTCGATTCGCTGGTTAACAATGCCGGAATACTGGAGCGGCAAATGCGCCTGGAAGAGATGGATGCGGTGCGGCTCAACAGGATATTTGCGGCAAATATTACGGGTCAGATGATCTGTGCAAGAGAAGCCGTAAAGCGGATGTCGCTGAAACGGGGAGGCAATGGCGGCACTATTGTGAATGTTTCTTCGATTGCAGCGAAAACCGGTTCGCCATCGGAATATATTGATTACGCTGCTTCAAAGGGAGCGATCGATACTTTCACGATTGGGCTTTCGAAAGAAGTGGCCGACGAAGGAATAAGGGTGAATGGGGTGCGGCCCGCGTTTATTTATACCGACATACATGCTGCCGGCGGTGAGCCCGGACGTATTGAAAGAATTAAGAATGGTATTCCGTTGAAAAGGGGAGGATCGGCGAGTGAGGTTGCCGAGGCGATCATGTGGCTCGCGTCTGAAAAGTCATCGTATTCAACGGGTACTTTTATTGACGTGAGCGGAGGCAGGTAATTTTTGTTTTATATTTGCGCCACTTCGGGATGTAGCGCAGCCCGGTAGCGCGCTTCGTTCGGGACGAAGAGGCCGCTGGTTCGAATCCAGTCATCCCGACTTTACAGGACAAGTCAAAGTTATTTTTGGCTTGTCCTTTTTTATTGAAACTATCCTTGGGATTCCCAAGTTTGAAAACGATTTCCTCAATCAACTCCGGTTCCATTTCGCATTCAGCCCCTGCAATTGTCGCGTTTACACTGCAACGCCCTCAATGTTGTTCCCGAGATTTGTGCTGTAACAAAAGAATAAATTTCTAAACAATAAAAAGCTCGAAACATTATGAGAAAGATAGTTGTCATCTCCATGATCACATTAGATGGCGTAATGCAGGCTCCCGGTGGACCCGAGGAAGATACATCAAACGGTTTCACATACGGCGGATGGACCGTGGCCTACCTCGATGAAGTTTATGCTAAAGTCATGAAGAAAGAGATGCAGCCTGCAGACTATCTGCTGGGCAGGAAAACATTTCAAATTTTTGCTGGCTACTGGCCCCAACACGCAACGAAGTGGCCAGCTATCAACGAAGGTAAAAAGTACGTCCTCTCACAAACCATGGACAACTCGGATTGGAAAAACACCGTTTTTATCAAAACCCTGGCGGACATCAAAGAACTCAAAAATTCGAACGGTCCCAATATTCATGTTTGGGGCAGTGGCAAGCTCATTCAGCTTCTCCTTGCGAATGATTTAGTAGACGAACTCTGGCTCAAAATTTACCCGTTAACGCTCGGAAACGGACAACGGCTGTTCCAGGACGGCCCAATTCCCGCGGCATTTACTTTAATCGAAAACTCAGTTACACCCAGCGGCGTGATCATCGCAAATTACAGCCGAGCCGGAAAAGTTAAGACGGGCACCGTTGGGGTCTAGCGAGAAATAAAACGGCTAAGAATTTAATGTTTGGAGGGAAGGTAAGTAAAGATGAAGTTCTTAAATTCATCAAATGAAACACCTGGCCACTGCTATCTTTTTGTTGACCTGCCTGTCGGCAGTTGCTCAACAACGGAAAACCGAAAACCTTGTTATCGTTACGCTCGACGGCTATCGGTGGAAGGAACTGTTTACGGGTGCAGATTCGCAGCTAATAAGAACAAAGAAATATATAGCAGGCGATTCTGCTGCCCTGATTGAGCGTTATTGGGCAGCAACTTCCCAGGAAAGGCGAAAGCTGGTGATGCCTTTTTTCTGGAACACCATTGCCAGCGAAGGACAACTATACGGCAACCGCACCATCGGCAACAATGTGAATGTCAAAAACCGCTACTGGTTTTCCTATCCGGGCTACAACGAAATTTTCACCGGCTATCCCGATTCCGCTATTAATTCGAACGACTTTCCGCCCAATCCAAACGTGAACGTGCTCGAATACATCAACAAGCAGTCGGCCTATAAAAATAAAGTGAGTGTATTTGCATCATGGAACGCGTATTACCGCATCCTCAACCAGGAAAGAAGCGGGCTGTATATCAACGCCGGCTGGAGCGAGCTGGAAGACAAGGAACTGAATGAAACACAGAAAGTGCTCAACGAACAGCAGGCCCATCTTCCAAAAATATTCGGTACCACGGAGCGGCTGGATGGCTCCACATACGCACTCGCAAAAGAATACGTAAAGAAAAACCATCCAAAAGTTCTTTACCTCGCTTTTATAGATACCGATGCGTTCGGCCACCAGGGAAAATACGACCTGTACCTCGACGCGGCACACTACATCGATGGTATGATCGGCGACCTGTGGACCTACCTCCAACAGGATCCGTTTTATAAAGGCAAAACAACCCTCATCATCACGAACGATCATGGAAGAGGCGACGATGAAAAGTGGACCGGCCATTTTCACACGATTCCACATTCAGACGAGATCTGGTTCGTGGCCATGGGACCGGATACAAAACCACTCGGAGAAATAACAAAGCCGGGGCAGCTTTATCAAAACCAGGTTGCCAAAACAATCGCCAGGTTTCTCGGAATGAACTTCACTACACGCCACCCGATAGGGGAGCCGATACACAGCGTGCTGTTGAATTAGATGCTACGCTTCGATATTTGTTGCACGTTTTGTCATCTTCAGGTGCGTGACCGCACCCTGGTGATTTTTGTCCATCTCCAATGCCTTTCTGAATTCGCGCATGGCTTCCGCTGTGTGCCCCATGCCCAGTTCTCCCAATCCAATTAAATAATGACAGTGAACCTTGTTCTTTTTATCCAGGTCATCATCGAAGATCATCAGGTCGGGTAGCGACACGGCGAAGTAATCGATTTTTACTTCGTCGTTATAGTGTTGCCGGCCATATTCCACGAGCCTGCCGAAGCGCTGGTGCGCCTCTTTTTCGCGGCCGAGTTTCATGAGCGCCGCGCCCTGGTAAAATATTTTATCGGGTGGCTGATCGTTGTAAAATATTGCGGCAGCGGGTTCGCTGCTACCAACAGAGGCTTTTTCCCAATACATCACGGCTTTGTCGTTTTCATCCAGTGCCGAATAGGCGCAACCCAGCCAGTAGTGAATGTCGTTTTCCTGCGCGCCATATAATTTTCCTTCTCCGAGGTTTAGTGGATATACCTCTGCGGCATTCAGCAGGTCCACAGCCTTTAAATATTCTTTTTTGTGAAACGCGATTCTTGCGAGTTCCACATGTGTGGCCACGTACTGGCCTGACACCTTTCCCTCGCCGCCTTCCCATGGGTGAAAATTTCGGGCGTTGATCAATTGCAATGCCTTTTCATGGTCACCTGTAAGATTATGAAGCGTGATGTATTCGATGTAAAGATCATCGCGTTCGCTAACTTGTCCGGAGTATTTATTGAGCAATTGCAACCGCTCGCCGGCACTGTGATTGAGCCTTTTGCGCAATTGGTCCATTTCGAACAACACACGTGCATCCGAAGGATCGAGCGTGAATGCCTTTTCATAACTGGCGAGCGCCCTGTCGGCATCGTTTAACCGATTGTAATACGCGATGCCGAGGTTCCGGTGTGTTGTTGGAAAGCCATCAAAAATTTCGCGCGACGTTTCCCAGGCGCTGATGGCTTCCTGGTATTGTCGTTTGTCGTACCAGATATTGCCCAGATGGTACCAGGCTTTATGGTCGCGGGTGTTGAGGCGGGTAATGTGCCGGAGCATGTCGATATCTTCGAGCCGGTTGGTGAAAATGGCGGTATCAGGTAACGACAGCGCCGCCGCTGCATATTGCACAGCAACATGCTCGTTACCTGCAAGCGAATGAAAATACGCGAGATAATAATGCACGAACGGATCCTTTGCATCGACGGCAATGCGTTCCGGCAAACCGGCAGCATCCAAATAAAACCCCGCGCGATAATAATCGAGCGCAATTTCGATGTAAGTGTGCGTATCGCCTCGCATCCTTTTAGTCAGTTCGGCAAACTGCCTGTTTGCCGCTTCCCCGGCTCCTTTTTCTTTCAGAATAAAATATAGCTCCCAGCCAGAGCCAAAGTCAAATGTATCGATAGCCAGCGTACGCTTCGCCAATTGTTCTGCCTCATTCAAGCGATGCAGTTTTCTTAGCAGGATCGTTTTTAAGTGGCGCGCTTGCAGGCCGTGATAGTTTTTGTTAATCGAACGTTCCGCATGTTCGAGAGCGCGCAAATAATTTCCTTTGCCTGCATCAATTCTCGCCAGTTGAAGAAAGCTTTTGTCCTGCCACGGGCTGCTCCATGCTGCCTTATAAAACGCGGGATAGGCATCGTCGTGCTTATGCTGCATGATAAGCGCCACGCCCAGGTTGTAAAATGGTTCGCCGTCGTAGGGATTCAGGTTGTGGCGCGTCATGGCGTCTATCGCATTCTGGAAATTCTCCGCTGCTTTTTTGTATCGGCCATGCCGCAGGTACCACAGGCCAAGCGCATTGTTGTTGCGTATATCTGTCGGGTCTCTTCGCAGCGCCTCAAGGTAATAAGGCACCGGCGAATAGGTGGCGTGGCGGTATTGTTCAAGGTGCAGCCCGGCAAGATAGAGGCGTTCATTGGTGGGAATATCCCCCGGTTCCGGGATCGGTTGTGCCGGTGAGGGTATCTCCTTGTTCCTTTGGCCAACAGGCGAATACCTAACCAGTATTCTGCCATTTGCATCTGCAACCGCCACGGTCAGTTGGGTCTCTTCATAACCGGATGGCAGTGTTACCTGTTTTTCAAATGTTTTTTTCGGATCGATGGTCACGATGTCTTCCGATACTGTCTTGCCGGCATGCAGCAGCTTCACGGTTAGGTTACGTTGTTCTGCCGTAACGTACACACTGATGGTGGCGCATCCCGGTGCGGTTTCAAGGTTTACTGCTGCGTCAATGGTGGCGTTCTTTACATACCCGATATTTTTATAGGGCATAAAATACTGGCGAAAGTTTCTTTCCTCGTTGGCCATGATCCAGCTAAAATCGGGCTGGTTCTCAGTAAAAATACCGGTCATCAATTCAAAATATGGCCCGTCGTCGTCCGTCAGGTGCCGGTCCCAGGCCTTTCCAAATTCTCCGCTGCCCCAGGTCCATTGTTTTTTACCGGGAGAGATGTGATGATCGGCGACGTGCAGGATGCCCGCACGTTTGCCGTGATTGTAGCCGCCAACAAAATCGAAGGAAGAGTTTACGGCCATGTAAGAAGTGGGCACCGGTATATTCATGTAGCGTGAAATATCGGTACCCGGCGAGTAGTCCACCTTGTAATACGTTCCTGTAGCGATGGGGAAGGAGGATACATCTCTCTTGCCGTGATCGTACACCGCGTGCACATCAGGAGGAAATACCGACTGGTAGCTTTCATCCACGGCAACTGCGGGATTTGCCCACCATAAAAACGTTTGCGGCAGTGCGGTGCGGTTGTACAACTGCCCTTTTATTTCCAGGTAAGCCCTGCCGGGATAGAGCGTAAATCCCGCCATGCCCTTGGTGTGGTTCATCTTTTCGATTTCGCTTACCCATACGGTTTTGCTGCCATCTGCATTTTCTTCAATACTATAATCCACGGGATCGAAGGTGCCGGGACGGTGATGCTGTGGCCAGTTGAGTTCTATCCCTCCCGAGATCCAAGGTCCCGTCAATCCCACCAGCGCGGGTTTGATCACCCGGTTATAATAAACGAAATGGTAATCATTGGTTTTATCAACAGCCATCTGGATACGGCCACCGAGCCCGGGCAGGATCATGATTTTGAGGTATTCATTTTCCAGAAAAACAGCTTTGTACAGCTTATTTTCCTTCTCATCATACACCTTATCAATTACTGCGTGGGGATAAACAGTGCCACTGCTGCCCTGGTAAACTCTCTTTTCAAGGAACATCGGATTCTTGTCTGGTTCGCCTACCCTGTATGTCGGAATGCTTACTTGTTCCTCCCATGCTTTTACATGCTCTTCATGCATACTAACGGTCAATTAATGATGAATCAAATTGCTCTCAAGTTGTTCCAGCGTTTGCCCTTTTGTTTCTTTCACCCTGCTTTTTATGAACAGGAAACCCAGGAGGCAGATGGCCGCATACAAATAGAAGGGTCCGTAGGTGCCGATCTTTTCGGCCAGCACGGGAAATGTAAACACCAGGATAAAGTATGCGATCCACAAGGAAACGATGGCTAATGAGGAGGCCTTTCCCCTGATCCGGTTGGGAAAAATTTCAGAAATGAGCACCCAGGTTACGGGTGCAAGCGACGAAGCATATAACGCTATTGCCGTCAACACAAACACCGATACCAGCGCCGGCGATGACTGGTTTTGCAAAACAAATGCGAGCGCCACGTAAATAATGGTAAGTCCCAGCGACCCCACAAGCATGAGCGGGCGGCGGCCGAGCTTATCTACCTGCCACATGGCCAGCAGCGTGAACACAAGATTGACGAACCCGATGCTTACCGTTTCAAACAACTGGCGGTCGAGGTTGGCGCCAACCGATTCAAAAATGGTGGAGGTATAATTAAAAACGATGTTGATGCCGCAAAACTGCTGAAACACGGCCAGCACGATACCCACGACGACGGCGGGGCGCACCGCCTTGCTGAAAACCTTAACCGGTGTGTCGTTTTTTGTTGCGCGCAGGGATTGACCGATCTCATGTTTTGTTTGACCGGCATGGGCGCCGCCGTATATTTTCTGCAGTATTTTTTCGGCGCGTTGCATTTTACCGGCGCTGATGAGCCAACGCGGGCTCTCCGGCAGCCACAGTACGCCCAGCAGAAACAAAAAAGAAGGCACAACGCCGGCTCCTATCATCCAACGCCAGGCGTCATCTCCCTGGCCGGCCAGCAAATAGTTGACGAGGTTGGTAACGAGTATGCCGATGACAATAGTAAGCTGGTTGATGGCAACGTTCCGGCCCCGGGTTGCTGCCGGAGAGATCTCTGCGATATACATCGGGCTCAACAGCGATGCCATGCCTACGCCGATACCCGCACAAAATCTACAGGTAATAAACAATGCCAGTGAAGGCGAAAATGCCATACCCAGCGCCGAAAAAATAAAGATTATGGCCGCCGTCATGAGGCCTGGCCGCCTTCCAAAGCGATCGGCCAATACGCCGGCGCACAGGCAACCAATTATGCAGCCCAATGCCAGCGACCCGGTAAGGAACCCTTCCCACCATGCTGTAAGTCCGAAAGCATCTCTTAAAAAAGGCAGCGCGCCGGAAATGACGGCGAAGTCGAAGCCGAACAGGTAGCCGCCGAGGGCTGAAATGAAGGAAGCGCCTACGATGTAACTGTTGTTGACGGCAGAGGCTCCGTTTATGGTGACAATTTTTCCCAACGTTTGCAATGTGAGAGGAGGTGAAATAATTAAAATGTGCAGGTTTTCAACCAGGATTCAAACATATTCAAATGTGAAATTTGGTTGATGGACTTTTTTTCGAACAGCATAGATTATTTACCTGCTTAAATATCGCTGTTGGGAAGGGAAACGGTTCCCCGGCACGCGTTTTTTATTATTTTTTTAGCGGACGATTTAAAAAACCTAATTTCAGATAACCCCCTAAATTAACCGTTCGCCTTATTTATGAAAGAAGCTGCTGCGTTGGTACTTGTCGTGCTTACTCTAACAGGCTGTAAGAAGATTGTTGACTATTACAGGCCCCCTAACAACACCACGCTCACGTGCAAAATTGTTGGCTATACTTACGACTATTACGGTGATAATTTTTCCACCACTATCAACTACGACGAAAACGGCAATCCATCGGTTATTACGTACAAAAACATCTATCTGCCGAAGGGTTTCACGATTGAAACCTTTGAATATGATGAACTGAACAGGCTGATCGTTCACAGCCCCGATCCTTACATGGGCAATACCAGGATATACGTGTACGAGGGCACATCAACGGTACCCATTCGCGATACGGCGATCGATGCATCGGGAAACATTTACCTGGAAACATTTCGAACCGATGGTAACGGGCGCATCGTACGCGAGGAGATCAAACAAATTCACAAAGAGGATGATGAAGACTGGGAGTTTCAAACAGAAGTGTACAGTTATTATTACGACCTGCGCGGCAACAGGCAGGCGAATCCCTTCGACCATCCCTGGAATAAAACCATTCGCTATAGCGACAAGCCGAGCCTGTACAGTCTGAGTCCTGCCTGGCAAATCATTTACAGGGATTTTAGCCGCAACAGTGTGATGAATGTAAAGAGGTACAACGAAGCAGGACTACCCGTTCAATTTAACTTTTCCGAGTTTGCCTATTGGCAACCCTTTCTCGATCTTACGCTGAATGCAACGATCCAATATGATTGTAAGTAAGGCATTGCGGCGTTTAAGGATTGCTGCTCTTATTCAGTTGTTGGCGAAGCTGCCTTCTCTCCGATAGTTCCTTTTGAACGTATTTTCCAAACTCTTTTTCTGAACGGAAGAATGCGTCCACTTTTTCTGCACTCAATCCTTTTCTGAATTCGGCGCTGTATTTTTTTCTGATGCCGAGAATTTTTTCTTCGGTTTCCAGTTCCGTTGCGCGTTTGGTGCGCAGTGCGATCCTCGCCTGGCGCATCTCTGCCGAATAATCATTGTACACCGGCCAGAACATCTTGGCTTCGTCGGGCGACAAATTCAACTTTTTGGTGATGTAGGCGATCTTCAGCGACTCAATCTTGCCACTACCCGATGGCCGCAACTGTTGCTGCGAAAAAACGGTTGTGGTGCAGAGCAAAAAACATATGAGTAATAAATTCTTCATCTTAATTGAAATTTTCTTTGACCATGCCGTGTGTTTCCAGGTAGTTCTGTAGTTCCTGGTCGCTAACTTCTGCAAGTATCAAAGTTACATCGTCGGCCTTCACCTGGATCTCTTCCGGCAATTGTTCCATCGTCGTCAGCTCGTTAATATCGAGATAAGTGGTAATGTCAACATCAGGTATTTTTCCCATGGTTTCCTTTACCTGGTTATCTATAAGCGTGTCGTTGTTCAACGCATATTCAGTTTCGCCGGCGGAAGGTTTCAGCATGATCCACGCAAATAGCGAAATAAGGCCCACGGTTACTGCTGCCGCGGCATATTTGAAAAACCTGTCGGCGTTGAGGCGAATCACCTTCGTTTTACCGGTGGGCGTCGAAGATTTGGAAAGGTCGGTGGCCAGGCGTTCAAAATAACCTTCGGGAACGGACAGCGGCGTTTCTCTCTTCATCGATGCTAAGAGTGGTGAAAGCATCGCTGTTTCTTCTTTTGCCGGGATGACTGCCCCGGTTTTTATCAACATCATCACCCTTTCCGCCAGGCTGTCGAAATAGCCGGCGGGCACATGGTAAGGATTGATGGGTTGAAAACGGCCCAATTGGCTTCCTGCCTGTTCCAGTTCTTCTACTATCGTGTTCCTGGGGTTCATACAATATTTAGATACGATTTAACATTTGAAGTTTAATGACTGAGCATAAATTCTTCGATTTTTTTCACTGCGTGATGATAAGACGCTTTCAGCGCGCCTTCGGATGTATCCAGGATCTGGCTCATTTCATTGTAGGGTAACTCGTCGTAATAACGCAAGTTGAAAACAAGCCGCTGTTTTTCAGGCAGTTGCTGGATAGCTAGTTGCAGCTTCCATTCGAGTTTCGAGGCGTCGAAGTGTTTGTCGGCAATAATCGAATTGCTGAGCCCCTCTTCTACGTCGCCGAAGGGAACCGAGGATTTCTTCTTTTTTTGTTCGAGGAAGCTGAGGCATTCATTAGTGGCGATGCGGTAGAGCCAGGTGTAGAGGCGCGAATCCTCACGAAAGTTGCTCAGTCCATTCCAAACCTTAATGAAAACGTTCTGGAGTACGTCGTTAGCATCATCGTGATCCACCACCATCCGGCGCACGTGCCAGTACAGCTTTTCCTGGTACTTCTTGATGATACCGGTAAAGCCTGCTTCTTTCGTTGCATCGGTTCTAAACTTTTCCAGCAGCAGCTCATCGGCCAACTCAGGTGACATATTTACCATTTGATCTTGCAATATAGTGGCAATGCGTCAAAATTGGTCGTTTGCAGGCTGGGGAAGTGCGCTGCCATGGCACACGGATTGCACTTACTGCATATCTGTAAATAATTGCAGATGAAACGTCCATGATAAAATTATAAAAACGAGCAGATGAAAACATTTGGAATCATTTTGATTGTTGCCGGCATTGCCATGATACTGATCCGCGGTTTTTCGGTGACCACAGAAAAGAACGTGGTTGATGTGGGTCCCCTTGAAGTGAACAAGAAGGAGAACAAATGGATCGGATGGCCCACCTATGCCGGTGCGCTGGTGGCGATTGTGGGGGTGGTGATGGTGGTGGCAGACAAGAGGAAGAGGTGAGGCGTTGGAGGTCCTCCCCCGGTCCCTGCGGGACTGCCCCCTCCAGAGGGGGATAGTAAAGTGCATGACGAGCCACATATCCCCCGCTGGCGGGAGTGGTGCACGTGAAGGCGAAACCGTATCCCCCGCTGGCGGGGGTGGCGCGAAGCGCCGGGGGTGGACGTTAGCTTCTACAGATTCCTCTTCTTCAGCTCCTCCACCGCATGCCCCGCGGCGCGCGCGGTCATCGCCATGTAGAGCAGCGAGGGGCTCTGGTTTCCCGTACTTGCCATGGCCGCGCCATCGGTTACAAAAACATTCTTGCACTGATGCAACTGGTTCCATTCGTTCAACAATGAAATTTTGGGATCGCGTCCCATGCGGCAGCCGCCCATCTCATGAATGTCGAGCCCGGGCGCCTGGTGATTATCGTGCGTGGAGATATTCTTCACACCGGCCACCTCGAACATTTCCGCACTTTGCTGCAGAAAATCCTTTACCATCTTCTCGTCGTTGTCATCATAGTCAACAGAGGTGATCAGCAAAGGAATACCCCATTGGTCCTTTTTGTCGGGACTGAGCCTCACATGATTCGTTTCTTTCATGATCGTTTCACCCTGCATGTACATATATACGTACCATTTGCCAGGCAACGTCAGCTCTTCCTTAAAATCGGCGCCGATGGTTTCCGGCAAGTTCGAGCCGTCTCTTCTTGCACGGTTTGCTCCCATAAAAGTGGTGAACCCGCCCACATAATCCATTTCCTGTTTGTGCAGGTTCCGGTAATTGGCGATGATCGGTTCCGTGGGATTTCTTCCATAGATGTAGCCATCCTGGAAACCTTCCACCTCACCGCCCGCAGAAACACGATAGTTATGAAACGCCACAAACTTCCCGAGCATGCCGCTGTCATTTCCCAATCCATTTGGAAAACGGCTGGAAGTGGAATTGAGGAGAACGAGGTTGGAATTCAGCGCCGAGGCATTGACAAATATGACTTTTGCAAAATATTCAACGGGTTGTTTCGTATTCGTGTCGATTATCCTTACGCCGCTCGCTTTTCCTTTTTTGTCATCATATATAATGGAATGCACAACAGAAAAAGGTCTTACCGTAAGGTTGCCTGTTTTTTTCGCCCAGGGAAGCGTCGAAGAAACGGAACTGAAATACCCACCGTAAGGGCACCCTCTCATGCAGCGGTTGCGCGCCTGGCAACGGTCGCGCCCCTGCTGCCGGTGAATGTCTTTCGGCGCCGTAAGATGGGCCCACCGTGCATGCACCATGTGCCTGTCTTTGTAATGCTTCTTCCATTTCTTTTGAATATCGGCCTCAACGCAGTTGAAGTCGAATGGGGGGAGGTATTCTCCATCGGGCATGGCTTCGATGCCATCGCGGGTGCCGCAAACGCCGATGAAATCTTCAACATGAGAATACCAGGGTGCAATCTCTTTATAGTTTATCGGCCAACCGGGGCCATAACCATACCGTACGGGTGCGGTGAACTCGTATTCACTCCAGCGCTGGCAGGCTCTGCCCCACGTGAGTGATTTTCCACCCACCTGGTAGCCTCTGATCCAGTCGAAAGGTTTTTCCTGGATGTAGGGATGGTCCTTGTCTTTGATGAAGAAATGGGCGGTGTCGTCTGCAAAACCTGCGGCTTTGCTGATGAGCGGGTTTTCCTGCAAAAACTCTTTCGTCATTTGTCCGCGGTGCTTGAATTCCCACGGACCCTTGGTGGCGGTGGGGTAGTCTTTGATGTGTACCACATCCCTTCCTCGTTCGAGAACCAATGTTTTGAGGCCCTTCTCGCATAATTCTTTTGCGGCCCAGCCGCCACTTATTCCGGAACCGATGATGATGGCGTCGTAGGTATTTTGTTTTACAGCTTTGTTATTAACATTTAATGAATCACCTGGCATAATCGTTATTTATGAATACGGTCGTAATGTAATGCGGCGGCGCCTAGTATGCCGCTGTTTTCCAGTTCGGATATATCGATGGTCAATTGTTCTATGGTTCGGGCGTAAGCAAAGGTGCGTATCCGCTGCCACATCGTTTCGTTAAAAAAACGGTAGGCATGTCGCACAGATCCGCCCAATATTATCCTGTCCACTTCCAGCGCGTATAAAATGGTCTTAATGGCGTTGCCGAGGTGCGTGCCCATCTCTCCATACATCCTTATCGATTCAGGATCGCCGCTGTTCGCTCTCTCAAAAACGAGTTCACCGTCAATTTGATAAACATTGTTGAAGAACTGTCCGCTGGCATAGTATTCAACATATTTGTCAAGGTAATCTATCATCCCGAATTCGCCGGCGCCGCAGTTTTTTCCTGAATACAGTTTTCCCTTCAGCATGATCCCGGCTCCCAAACCGGTGCCAACGGTCAGTCCCACCATCGATTCGCCTTCTTTTCCTTTGCCGAAGTAGTACTCGCCAACGGCAAAGCAGTTGGCGTCGTTATTGATCAGCACCGGTATCCCGAATTTTTCTTCCATCAACTGCTTTAAGGGAAGTTGTTTCCAGGAGGGGATATTGAGCACGTCGAACACCACGCCGCTTTTTTCTTCGACCAAACCGGGCACGCCGATGCCGATCGCTGCAACATCCTCATCCATCAGGTTTGCCGTTAAAGCAAATAACTGTTCGATGATTTCGGCTGTGCTGCCATCTTTCTTAATTTTTTGCGATTGAACGGAAGTGATTTCTCTTCCCTTCACCAGGCCGCCGCGAATGTTGGTGCCGCCAAGATCGATCCCTATTGTGGTGCTGTCGATCATTATTTGGGATTCAGCCACAGGTCAATCGGTTTCTTCACATCCGCCTTAAAAGGCAGCATTATTTTCTTTCCCTGCCCGGCAGATGCATATGCGGCATAGAGTATTTCGAGAACCACGCGCCCATCGTCGCCGGTTACAAGCGGTTGTTTATCGTTCCGTACACAGTCCACAAAATGTTTCAGTTCGTGCGGGTATCCCTGGTTGAAGACCTCCTCAAACACGGTGAAGCTCCATCCCACGGTGGTATCGGCTTTTTCCATGGCGTAGCCATAGCCGTGCTTGCTGTAGGAGATGGCCGAATTGCCCATGAACAGGTCGGCATAGATAACGCCCCCGGTGCCGTGCACCTCGCTTTTGTCGTCCATGCCACCGTGTTTGGCCCAACTGTTCTCGGCAACTGCGGTAACGCCATTTTCGAATTCAATGATCACCACCGAATTGTCTTCGCCCTGCGTTCGCTTTTTATGGAACACCGTGTTCATGCTGGCCATAACGCTGATGGGCCGGGTGTTGCCCAGCATCCACCTGAACCATTGCATGGCATGGCAGCCCATATCCATCAATACGCCCCCACCAGCCAGGTTTACATCGTAAATCCAGTCGGAGTGCGGTCCTGTGTGTTTTTCTGATTGCTTCAGCATATAAA
>CBIGXK010000018.1:0-23120 GCA_966193805.1 uncultured bacterium
GGGGGACACGGAGGCCCTTCGGGCAAAACTTAAAAGTTCAAAGTTAAAACTGAACTCTCACGTCTGCGGGTCCACCCCCGGCGCTTCGCGCCACCCCCGCCAGCGGGGGAAATTAGACATTCGTTTGCCCGGGGTCGGGCCACTCCTCCAATGGGCGAAAGAAGAAAATACCCCCACGCAAAGTCACGAAGATGTCGCAAAGCCGCAAAGATTTCCCCCGCTGGCGGGGGTGGTCCCGACGAAGGAGGGACCGGGGGTGGACGATCGACAATCGGCAATCGGCAATCGGCAATAAAAGTTAACCGCTACAGAGTGGCGCGGAAGCGCGCCAGAGGAGCCATGCGGGCGCGATGCAACACGAGCGTGTCACCTACAACAACAAAACTATCGGCCGTTTCCAGCGCCTTGATAAACCCGTTTTCTGTATCCAAAGCCGGACAAGCCATCTGCGTCCGGATCATGTGCGAAAAAGTGATCCTGTTCATGCCCTTCAGCTCAAATACACCCGACAAACCATTGCAGCCACCATTACCGGCAAACCGGCTCTCAGCCTCTATGAACCGCATATGCGGCGGCGTCCCCAAAGAATCACTCCCACCAATAGGCTTGCCATTCAACTCAACCAACACCCAATCCTTTCCCAACAACCTGTAATTGTCTTTCGTAAGCATATAATGAGCAGCAAGCATACCCGTCATCCTGTTTCCCTCTTTATCAAGCACCGACAGCGTGCTCTCGCCAACAAAAAAGCCACCCGGAAAAAACTGCTTCCCGGAACCATCCAGGATGATCGCATTTCCGGCATCGTTCCAACGGAACGTTCCCGAATATTCAGTTGAATCTTTCTGCCGCTCAAGATAGCGGGTAGTGATGCGGTACGTCATGTCTTCATTCAGCCAAACGATGGTTTGGATGCCCGGACAATCCGCACACGGAGTCACACCATAATACACCCCCTGCCAATCGAGAGAATTACTGCTATTATGCTGGTCGCCGCCGGTTGCGGCGCCGGCCTGTTCGGCGGCAGGTTTGCAATGAGACAAACCCAACCAAAGCATAACCGCCACCGCCACCATAATATCTCTCATACAAAAAGGTTTAAAAATTTATCACTTCCCTGCAACCCTCCGAAATCTCTCCAGGGGAGACATCCGCGCCTTGTTCAACAGGAGCACATCGTTCGAAATATTGTAATTATCCGTCATCTCCAACACCCGCACCAACTCATTCTCCAGCTCCATTTCCGGGCACGCCATCTGCGTACGGATCACATTGGCAAAAGTTACCCTGTTCATCGGCATCACCACAAAAGAACCGCCGATACTGTTGCAACCGGCATTCGCACTGAACCTGCCGCCGCTCTCGTTGATCACCAGGTGAGGCACTGCATTGTTGACCGAATCATCAACTGCCCGGCCGCCTATTTCGATCAACTTCCAATAACCGTCCAGCATATCCGCAATAACAGTATCATGCGATACCGTTGCCGTACTTATCTGACCGGCACCATTAGTCGAAGTCTTTTTCGAAGCCGGCGTACAATAACTAAAAAAGAGAACGATTAAACCCAGGTACGCAAAAATGTTTTTCATCAGTACAATGTTTACATCTGATGGAATGGAACACCATCCCTAATTTAACAAAACAGCAGGCAATTGTTAAATTTTATTATAACTGTGGAACAAAGTTTGTCACTATAATTCATCATTCCTAGTTTGCATTTTATCCAATCCTGGCAAAACAAGCTATCGAACACCTTTAACTTACAGACGTCTATGTCCAGGATAATGTTGCTTACCCTTCTTTTCCCCTTAACCACCTTTTCACAACAAAAACTCAACCTTACCTTCTTCGGCGGCATTGCAAATTACTCCGGCGACCTCCAGGAAAAACGATTTACCGTCGACCAGGCCGGCGGTGCATTCGGCGCCGGGTTATCTTACGAACTGGCGCCAAAGATCCTCGCGCGCGGACAGCTCACATTCGCCAAAGTCAAGGCCGCCGACAAATTCAACAGCAGCGAACTGCTCCGGCAACGCAACCTCAGCTTCGCATCCAACATCATCGACGCCAGCCTCGTTCTCGACTATTCCTTCTTCGACCTTGCCATCCACAAGGCAACTCCTTACGTGTTCCTTGGCGGCAACTTGTTTCGCTTCAATCCTTATACTACCGATTCGCTCAATAACAAGGCCTTCCTTGCCGAACTGGGTACGGAAGGGCAGGGGCTCGCTGAATATCCCGACAGGAAATTCTATAAAAAGATACAAATAGGCGTTCCCTTCGGTATAGGCGTGCGGATCCGCGTTACCGACAATGCGTATCTCGGCTACGAGATCGGCATCCGGAAAACATTCACCGATTACATCGACGACGTCAGCAAAACGTACGTAGACCAGGACCTCCTCCTCGCCAACAACCGCCCACGGGCCGCATCGCTGGCTTTCCGGTCCGACGAATTGAAGGGCAGCAACCTTACTTACCCTCCCGGGAACACGGTTCGCGGTGGTGAAAAATATAAAGACTGGTACTATTTTTCCGGCATCACGCTTTCGATCGGCATCATGAATGAAAACGGCCGCCTGTTCGGCAGGAGGATCAACAGGGGCGGCACCGATTGTCCGCGTATTGTACTGTAAACCGAGTAATTTTGCGGTTCAATTGATAGAATGGCGTACCGCAACCAGCAACATTTCATCGACACACTGGAAAGGGCAGGCGAACTGCTGAGGATCAAAACTTTTATCGATCCGAAACTCGAGATCGCAGAGATCACCGACAGGATAAGCAAAATGCCCGGGGGAGGAAAGGCCCTGCTTTTCGAGAACACAGGTTACGCGTTCCCAGTGCTGATGAACGCCTACGGCAGTGAAAAACGCATCTGCCTGGCGCTCGGCGTTAACCACCTCGACGACTGTGCCAAAGAAATTGAGGGACTGTTCAGGCTGCTGTCATCTCCCAAAGAAAATATTCTCGACAAATTGAAGCTGCTGCCAAAGCTCAACCAGTTTGCCTCCTGGATGCCCAGGGTAAAAAGCGGCAGGGGAGAGTGCCAGGAAATCATCATGAAGGATCCGGACATCACAAAGCTGCCCGTCATTACCTGCTGGCCCAAAGACGGTGGTCCCTTCGTTACACTACCGGTCATCCATACCCGAGATCCGCATACCCAATCGAGAAACGTGGGCATGTACCGCATGCAGGTATTCGGCCCCACGCTTACGGGCATGCACTGGCACAAGCACAAAGTGAGCGCAAAACATTTCAGTGAATACAAAAAGCTGGGAATAAAAATGCCCGTTGCCGTGGCGCTCGGCGGCGACCCGGTGTATGCTTACTCGGCAACGGCGCCGCTGCCCGAAAATGTAGATGAATACATGCTCGCCGGTTTCCTTCGAAAAAAGAAAGTGGAACTCGTGAAATGCCTCACGCAGCCCGACGTGGAAGTGCCGGCCGATGCCGACTTCGTTATCGAGGGCTACGTTGACCCTCTCGATGAGCCGATATGGGAAGGCCCATTCGGCGACCACACGGGGTATTATTCGTTGCCCGACTGGTACCCTCGCTTTCACATCACTGCTATCACACATAAAAAAAACCCGGTTTACCCCGCCACCATCGTTGGCATACCACCGCAGGAAGATGCCTGGCTCGGCAAAGCTACTGAGCGCATATTTCTGGCGCCGATCAAAATGACTATGGTGCCCGAAATCGTTGACATGGAAATGCCGGTAGAAGGCGTATTTCACAACCTGGTGATCACAAAAATCAACAAGGAATACGCCGGGCAGGGACAGAAGGTGATGAACGCCATGTGGGGCGCCGGGCAAATGATGTTCAATAAGATCCTGGTGCTAACAGGCGCGCCATCTGCATCAACGGCACAAAACATCAGCCTGTCTGATTATGAACAACTGGCGCGGGACGTGTTTAGCAACCTTAATCCAAATACCGACATCTATTTTTCGCAGGGGCCGATGGATGTGCTCGACCATAGCTGCAGCAAGCTGGGCTTTGGTGGAAAAATGTGCATTGACGGTACCTGGAAATTTGAAGAAGAAAGAGATGACGAAAGCGCCGTAAGCAACCCACTCAATTTTAAAAAAGAGGACATCTTCAACACCTTTTCCGAAGTGGTGAAAATCAACGACGGTTTATTAAAGAAAGACATTCCCTGCGTCATCATCAGTGTAAAAAAGAATCGCGTGGGGCATGTAAAAGAATTGCATGAAAATATCACGCGGCTCATCACTGGAGTAAAGATGATCCTGTACGTTGAAGACAGCGTGGATGCGAACGACCTGCCCGTGGCGCTGTGGCGCTTTTGCAATAATGTGGATCCGCGGAGAGACAATATCCTGTCGAATCATTGCATGGGATTTGACGGCACCCTCAAAACAAGGGAGCTCGATAATTTTCAGCGCGACTGGCCCAATATTATCGTGGCTGCAAAAGAGACCATCGAAGCAGTGGACAATAAATGGAACCAACTGGGAATAGGGGAGTTCATACCCTCACCTTCCCTGAAGTATATTGACCAACTGTACGGCCGGGAAGCAGTGGCCGAGGTCTAATCTCTTTTGATGATTACCTTCTGTGTTTCTTCAGAAAGCACTTTGTCGAAAAACGACTTTATATCCGCGTACTTCGATGCGGGAATCCTGTTCTGTTTAAGTTCCAGCCGTGCCAGGCAAACAACTTCTCCCTTATTTTCATCGAAAACGTATTCGGTTTTATACGAAGCGTAATCGCATTGCAAGCTGGCCGGCTTCGGAAGTATGTCCACCGTAAAATCCTGCGGCAAATGGTACCGCGTGGTGTCGATTTTTATGAATGGCGCCCTGAAATAGAAATCCTGGGTTCTTCCTTCCGCTTTCGGAAGCTTCGACTGCCAAATGCTGTAAATGCGCGGGTTGAGGAACATCTTGCTGCCGGCAGTAAATTGCGGGATTTTTTCAATGGACAGGTCAACATCAACGTTGTAATCATGTGCATTGCTTGCCTGTGTCAACCTGAAAGCATCGGGCTGTTTAAATCCGAGATAATTCACCAGCACCCGTTTTTGATCATCTTTATTCGCATTGTACATGTATCTCATCACGGTCGTCAATTCACCTTTTGAGTAAGTGGCTGTGTGGCTGATGCCCGATCCGTCTTCATTAAGTTTAATTTCAGTTGAGGCGATCAATACATTCGCTGCGGATTCGCTGGACGGCGTGGATACCAGCACACCGCCGTTTTCGGTTACGAGCAAAGCGTTCTTGTTCTCTGTAAAAGTTCCCAGCACGTCGAAGTCGTTATGGTTCATCGTGCAATCGAGCCATATCGAGTCTCCAGGCTGCGGCACGCAAACTATCACGTGGTTAAACTGCTGCGCCGGAAAATCGGCAGCCACCCGCTGCTTGTTGTACTCGGCATTCACGAGGGCCAGGTAACTTTTTACACCTACGGCCTTCAGCATTGTGTGCATATAAAAACTCAGGCCCTTGCAGTCGCCATATTTTTGTTCGTCCGTAAATTTCGCCGGAAAGGGCTTCCAGCCCCCGATGCGCAACTGAATGCTCACGTACCTGAAATTATCCTGGAGGTACTTGTAAAGAATTGCGGCCTTTTCACGATCCGAAGAAGCGTGCTTTACCATGTTGCGAAAAAACGTGATGCGGTCTTCCGGCAATTCATCGAGGCCGTCGTACAGCTTATAGCTCCATTCTCCAAACGACTTCCACGAACTGAGGTCGCCGGTGGTATTGTACAACCGGAATTTATTAGGCGCAAGAACAATCCTTGGACTATAAAATTCGGCAGATACCGACTCCTCTTCCTTTGGCAACGCCTTGAGGTTATTGGCCTCCCACTTGTACAAGCTGAACTTGCCATCCTGGGTAACAACAGGCTCGATATCCGTTTTCTGCGCCTTGTAGCGCAGGCCCAGGTCTGCCGGTACCTTCACCGTGAAAGATGAATGTTCAACGCTTTCATCTGTTTTCATGATGTCATAAGCAGGGTAGAAGAGCGTGCCCGAATAATTGAATTCATATTCTATTTCAATTGTGGCCGGGTAAGAAGTGGAAGAAAGATTGAGTGTATAAAAAGCGTAATCAGCCACAAGGCCATCGACAGACATCTGCTTGTAAAGATCTTTCTTCTTATAGCGTTTTACCTGCACGCCGTTTGCATTGTATCCCTTTATCTCCACGTCTTTCAACTTCATGAACTTGCTTTCCGATTCCGCAAAACTCAGGTAAGCGTCTCCCTGCTTGTCGAGCACCGTGTACACCTGGTGCACCCTGAGTGTAGCATTGTCGATGTCTGTGACCACAAAGCTGATCTCTTCAAAGCGCTTTACGGCATGGGCACCCTCCCTTAATTTTTCGGGGATGGCCGAGGCAGGGTACGACTGCCCGTAACCCGACAGGCAGCAAGCGGTATAGCCAATAAAAAGCAAGATGATCCTGTTCATATCAAATCTTCTTTAAAACAACCTGTTCATTCATCAGGTCGATCATTTTTTTAAAAAATTCTTTCAGTTCGCCGTACTCATCAATCGTAAACAGCGACTTGTTGATGTCCAGTTTTATCCTGGAAACGAGCTGATGGTTTTTTTCATCTTCAAATACCTGGCGGGTAAACACAACGGATCCGTCGGTATTGGTAAGCGTGATATTTTTGGGGATCGCATCGATTTTCAAATTCCCCGGTAGGTGAATGATGCAATTCTCATTCAGCGACTTGTTGTATCCGAAATTGATATTCGAGAACCGGTTATTGAGGATGAAAGGATTTTTGTTGTAACCGCTGAACATGTTCAGACTGATGAACGAGTAATCGCCGGTATTCTGCACATTTGTTTTGAACTGAAATTTTTGTGTCAATGGTAGTGTGTCATTGTCTTCATTCAACACGAGAAAGCTGTCAATCGAAATGTTAGCGGTGCCATCGAGAAGGTCTTGATTAATATATTCTTCTTTTTTTTCGTTCTTGTATTGCCGCATCCAGTGGGCGCGTGCGTAATCCTTATTCAACATATGAACCGTTCCTTTCAAACTTCCTTCAGCGCCTATAAAAGCATCAACGTTCACGATGTCGCGGTATCTTGCGCTTTTCTCGTTTATATCTACAAGGCCGCCGTTTTTGTGGTCGGCGATAAAAGCCGTGCTGTTCAGAATGCTGTAAGGAATAAGGTAACAGGGCGTGTAATCGTCGGTTCCATCGAGGTAGTACTTTTTACCGTCAATGATCACGGCGGCATAAACGCTGTTGAACTGGTCGATGAAGGGCGTTGTTTTATTGATGCGCCCATGACCCCTTTCGCTCACCAGCATGGGATAGGCGTCCAGGCCGGCATCTTTCAGCATATTCACCAGCAATAAATTTATTTCCGCCGCGGTTCCGCTCCTGTTCTTCCATAATGTTTTTATGCCGTCTTTGGTAACAACGCCATACGTGCCATCCCAGTTCGTATTTTCAGTGACGAAGTGGTGAATGAGCCTCATCTTGTCGTAGTCGGGTTTATCGGCAACGTTTGTTTTGATGAATTCACTGCATTCATCAATATTCACCTTCATCTGCCTCCCAAAATCGCCACGTGCGTATAGATCTCTTGTCACTTCGTTCCAATTGCTCATGAACTTTGCGGTGCCGAAAGCAGCCGAATACTTCGTGGTTTGGAAAATCACCTTTTGAATGTAGTCTTTCCTGGCGTCCATGTACGGTTCTTCGGTCAAACCCGGCAGGTTCCTCATCTCAAAAAAGATGGAACTGGTGTTTTTGTTGGGCTCAACTTTTATCGGGTACTTACGACTATATTGAACGAGATAGGAAATTTCACGGGTGGGCACCACTTTCAGGTTGTACGAGCTGCGGTACACCGGCAACTCCGATTGAAAGTACCAGTCTTTCAGCAACCCATAATGCTGGGCGTTGACCTGGTAGGAATATTCGAGTATGCTGCCAACTTTCACTTCGGGAAACGCGAAGGTCACCTTGCTGTAGCGGTCATCAATTTTGGTTCTGAATATCGACTTTTTGTCTACTTCGAAGTCTTTTCTGCTGCCTTTTTCATCGAAGTTGATCACCATTGCCTTTACGTCCACAATACTTTCGAGGGCATCCTCGCTGCGGTAGTACAGCGACACCTCGGCATATTTTTTTCCTGCTTCCTTCAGTATTTTGATCCTTTGATGGAATACCGTCATTAACCGGTATTCATCCATGTAGTCGGAATAACCTTCATCCACCAGCACGGCGGCCACCGCTTCGGGATCAAATGCACATTCAGTGAGTGTCGCTTCTTCGGCCGTAACATTTCCGAAATTGAAATTCATCTGGCCATAGCTGCAGCAGGTAACAATCAATGCAGCCTGCAGCATTATCCATTTCCTCATCCTCATTTTACAGTAGTTTCTTTTTTATGACAATTTGTTCATCAAGAAGGGCATACATCTTCTTGTAAAATTCCTTCAGGTCGGGGTATTCCTCCGGCGTATAAAACGGCCGTTTGAATTCAACTACGATCCTTGTGTTGATCGTATTGCCCTGGGCGGCGCTCATACGCGTGATGGTAAGACTCTTGTCTTCCATAGTAAGGCGTATATTTTTAGGAAGTTCCTCGAACGTGTAACCTTCGGGTATCAGGATGTTCGAGATGATCGTATGCAACTGCCTGGTGCCAAAAAATACATCTGAAAACCTGTTGTCGGCCACAAACGGATTTTTACCCATTTCGTTGAACATGTTCGTGGTGAAATAAGCGTATTCACCGGAAGCGTTTACGGGATAGCTGAAATCAAAATCCTGTACCAGCGGAAGTGAATCGCTTTCCGTGTTTTTTAGCACGAGGTTATCTAGTGAAATATCCGAATTTGAAGCTTTGAGAAAATGATTGGAATACTTAACCTTATCCGACACTTCCGGAACACGCTTTACGCGCGCATAGTCGGCGCTCGTAATGGTGGCGTGTCCCTTCATGATGCCGGCGGTGTCAATAACGCCGCGGAAGATGACAACGTTCTTATCCGTTCTCGATTCATCCCAAAGGGTCTGAAAGCGAAATCCATATTCGGTTCCTGGGTCTATGATCATTCCTTCCGTAAACATCACATCTTCGGGAATGAGGCCTGCGGGTGCATATTTATCGGTGCCGTCGAGCACATAATTTTTGTCGCCGATGGTTACATAGGCCAGTATTTTATTGAATTGCGAGATATCCGGCCAAAGCGGCGATATCCGGCCATTTGAGCGTGTGCTCACCATAATAGGGTTCACGGTGATGCCCGCGTCCTTCAGCAGGTTAATGAGAATGAGATTGATCTCTCCGGATGTTCCCACTTTATCTTTCCATGCCGCCTTCACACCATTGAGCGCCCAGAAATTATCGACGCCGTCCCATGTCATATTTTTACGAACGTAGTTATGCACAGTCAACATTTTCTGGTAAGCGTCGGCTGCTTCCTTAAGCTGCATGTCGAGTTCCTCCGTATGCGGTATGTTTCTTTTCAGTTGCATACCGAAGTCTGCATCGTCCATCAGCGATTCCGACACCTGTTTCCAGGTTTTCATAAGCGGGTATCTTCTGCCTCCGTAATTATAGGCGACAATCCACGATTCAATGCGCTGCAGGTAATCACGATCGGATGAAATGTATTGCTCATCCCGTAGGGCCGGCACGTTTTCCATGCTGAATTTCTTGATGGTTCTCAGCGTTGTTGAACCATCCTCCGATTTGTAAGGGAGAAAACAAATGGGCCGGATATGCAGTTCAAAGCCTGCGGGGAAATCGATCTTATATTTCGTTTCTTTTACAGGAATGGATTTTTGCATGCTCCATTCGGGATAGCTGTATCCTTTCCAGGTGTATTTATACTCGATTACGCTGCCCACTTTTACATCCGGAAACGAGAAAACCTGCTCGGAGTAACGGGAGTTGATCTTTTTTCCGTATACGAGCTTTTTGTCCAGCTTCGTTACGACGATATTGCCGGACGCGTCGAGGTTGTACGTACTTGCGGCAAGATTGGCAATTTGCTCTTTATTTAAGTGAGATACGTAGCGCAGTTTGACGTTTGCTTCGTCGAGCCCCTTTTCGGTCAGGATCTTGATGCGTACAAAGTGTCGTAATTCGCTGTAGGCGCCGCCGTTATTGATATCGAAATAAAGATCGGCGCTCTCATAAAGCACGAGCGCTTCGGCGTCTTTATCGAAATCACAATTTTTTAATAAAAGTTTGGCTTTGTCTACCTTTCCAAATACAGGCGACGTAGTTTTAGACTGGGACAATGCACATAGGGGCATTACCAGTACCAGGAGCGGGATAAGGCGCATGGTTATAGGGTTTTTACGGGTTAAATCGCAACAAGTATAATAATAATTTTTTCTAAATTGAAGTAAATACAAGGTTTTTAAGTGAAATTAATTCCCATGCCTGTACTTAAATCTGTTGTTTTGTTGGTTTCCATGTCGCTTACGTCTGTTTGTTACGCCCAGTCAAAAAAGGCCGCCAATAATGAAAATACTCTGCTGTGGGAGATCAGCGGACGAGGCCTTACGCAACCTTCCTATGTGTATGGTACCATGCATGTTGTGTGCGCCGATGACGCCAAAATGAGCATTGGCCTGAAGAACGCCATCGCCAAAGCAAAACAGGTGTTTCTGGAGATAGACATGGACAACATGGATGAGATGATGAGCGTCATGAAATTCGCGCGCATGAACAACGGATTAAAGATCTCCGACCTGGTCACTCCTGTTGAATACATGCGCCTCGAAGAATATTTTTCGAAGAACAAGTCGATACTGCCATTCGCCATGATGAACCGCTTTAAGCCCTATTTTGTGACGGCCATCATCAGCGAGGGCATGATGGATTGCAACGAAAAAAGCAGCGTCGAACAGATCATTATGACCGAAGCCAGGAACAATGAAAAGGATGTATTCGGACTGGAAACCGTAGAGTTCCAGGCTTCTATTTTCGACAGCATTCCTTATGAAAAGCAAGCAGCCGACCTGGTAAAATACATTGACAGCATCGACAAATTTCGCGAGAACACGCTTGAGATGGTTGAACTGTACCGCAAGCAGGAAATCAACAGTATGGATACGCTGATGGAAAAATCGGATCCGGGAATGATGGAGTACATGGACCTGTTGCTTTACGACAGGAACAAACGGTGGGCCAGCCAAATGCCCGAGCAAATGTTTCTTATGCCTACCTTGTTCGCGGTGGGCGCCGGACATCTTGGTGGAGAAAGGGGAGTACTTAATTTATTAAGGCAACAGGGCTTTACCGTAAAGCCGCTCGACAACACCATGTTTGAAAAGAAGCCGCCCGCCGCCAATACATCCGAGGTTACCCAATCCGATAATTAATCCCGACAATTATTTAACGAGAAGTTTTTTGAATGCAGTTGAGGCGGTATCCGCTATACTGCCGTCATCCTTTTTATAGATGAAGAACGCCCCCAGGTCCGTTCTTTTTTCGACAAACCGCATGGCTCGCTTAAGTCCCATCAGCATTAACGCATTGTCGTAACCATCTGCAGTAGTGGCATCAACGGCATAAACGGTTACGCTGATCAGTTCATTATCGACGGGCTTTCCGGTTGCCGGATGTATGATGTGTGAAACTTTTTTACCGCCGGCTTCGTGAAATTTCCTGTAATTGCCCGAGGTGGTCAATGCCCCGGAGGGAATGGAAATAATTTGCTGCATGGGCAGTTGTGCATTATCTGCATCGCCGGGCGATTCAATGCCGATGCGAAAAGGTTCTTTGTTTTGCTTCGTTCCTTTCACGCTCATTTCACCGCCAATTTCAATAATGTAATTGGTGATAAGCTGGCTGTCAAAAAATCGCGCCATCACGTCGACAGTGGAACCCTGGGCTATGCCGTTTACATCTATCGTTACGCACGGCTTTAATTTAATCAGCGAATCACCAACGAGGCGAACCAGTTTTGCCCCTACACAATTACGCAGTGCATCTACCAGCGAATCGGAGGGAGGAGAATATTGTTGCTTTCCGGCACCGAACCCCCAGGCGTTAACGAACGGTGCAACAGTGATGTCGGAAAGTCCGCCCGTAGCTTTCCACACTTCGGTCGCTTTATTAATTACATTTTTAAAATGATGGCCGATAACAATGCCGCGCGAACTTTTATTGAACGCAACGATTGATGAATACGGTTTGTATATCGACAGCGCACTGTCGATTACCGCGAAAATGCTGTCGATCTGCGATGGCTGTACTACCGCATCGGGTGCATAATACGTGATGTGCCATGTGGTGCCCTGTGCCTGCCCGCTAAGATAGAATGGGCGCAGATGTTCGCCTGTATTCACACTCAACAGGAACAATAGCAGCAAGGTGGCCGTTGTTTTCACGATATTTAATTGCCGAGACGTTTCAATGCGATGTACGCCATGAGGCCCATTCCTGTTTCAAGTGCCGATTCATCGAGATTGAATGTTGGCGTGTGCAGTGAAGAAGTGATTTGTTGTGCTTCGTTTCTAACTCCGTTTAAATAAAAGCAACTATCGGTGGTTTGAGAGAAATAAGCAAAGTCTTCGGAGGCCATCCAGATATCCTGCTGCAACACGTTTTCTTTACCGAGATATTCCTCGGCATACTGCTGCACCTTTTCCGCCAGTGAAGGTTCATTGACGAGAAAGGGATATCCCTTGTTGATGATAAAGTCGCATGAACCCCCAAAACCGGCAGCGATGCTTTCGGCTACGGTTTTCATTTTTTTATGCGCCTCTTCTCTCCAGTCTTCTTTCAGTGTTCTGAAAGTACCCTCCATATAAACCGAATTAGGAATAACGTTGATGGCGCCGTTCGCAATCACTTTTCCGAACGACAACACCGTGGGCACCGACGGATCGGCCATACGGCTCACCACCTGCTGAAGCGCAACAAGTATTTGCGCCGCGATCATCACCGGGTCAATATTGAGATGCGGCTGCGCGCCATGCCCGCCTTTGCCGTGAACGGTAACAATGATCTCGTCCATGGAGGCCATGAACTTACCTTTTCGAATACCTATCCTGCCTGCGGGTATCATTGGCGACACATGCTGCGCAATTACCGCCGCCGGCTTCTGGCCGTTCAGCACGCCTTCTTTTATCATCATATTGGCGCCGCCGGGCAGCTTTTCTTCTCCCGGTTGGAAGATGAGCCGCACCTTGCCGCCAAAATCATCTTTCATCGATTGCAGGATGGCCGCCGTTCCCAATAACGACGATGTGTGCGCGTCGTGGCCGCACGCATGCATTACGCCGGGGTTCTTTGAAACGTATTCAACATTGTTGGCCTCGGCAATGGGCAGTGCGTCCATGTCGGCGCGCAAAGCAACCAGTTCTGCTGAAGGTTTCGAACCTTCTATCAGTCCAACCACACCTGTTCCGGCCATGGCCGTCCAGGGAATTTCCAACTCATCGAGGGCCCGCTTCACAAAAGCCGAGGTGTTGTGTTCCTGGAACGATAATTCGGGATTGGCATGCAGGTGCCTGCGGTTGCTCACCACTTTAGGGTAAAGGTCCCGGGCGAGGCTGCTGATTTTCTGCTTAAGCATGGTTCACTAAACTTTTCTTCAGGAATTGCTTCACAAAATCGTCGTCGGTAAGTTGCGGATAATGCTTGCATACGCGATCGATCTCTTCCATCTGGCCGGGCGACAGTTCTTCGTTCGGATCGAGGCACCACCTTCCCTCCAGTATTCCCTGCCTGCGTAACACTTCGTGGATACCGGGTATGCAGCCGTGAAATTGATGTGACGGATCAAAAATAGCGGCGTTCATATCAGTAATGTTCGTGCCGATGGCAAGGAGTTCTTCTGTGGAATGACTTCCCTGTTTAATTTTTTTCAGCAGCTCAACCGCTTTGTTCGTCCACACCGCCCAGTGCCCGAGCAGTCCGCCGATAAACTTCTTCTGCACCACCTTACCATTCACCACTACTGTAAACGGCGTTAAAAGGTCGGCGACAATATTATCATCATTGCCGGTGTATAATGCGATCTCTTCATTGCGTGCCGATTCGCAAACGGCGCGCACCACATCGAGCGTTTGGTACCTGTTGAAGGCGGCCACTTTGATGGCATGCACATTCGAAATATTGGCGAACGCTTTCCAGAAGTCGTAGCTGAGGAGCCGTCCACCCGCGGCGGGCTGCAGGTAAAAACCAAATAAGGGAATAATTTCGGCCACGGCTCTGGCTCTGTCGATGAGTTCTTTTTCGCTATAGTGATTGAGTCGGCCGTTGCTGAGCAATCCAAGATGATAACCGTATTTCACGGCGAGCTTTGCTTCGTTCACCGCCTGTTTTGTGTCGCCAACGATGCCGGCAACTTTGATAAAATTTTTACCGGTTGCTGCATGATCTATTTCCTCGGCAGCGAGGCGCAGCACCGTTTCAAGGAGATCGACTTCCGGATCCCTGATGGCGAATTGCGTTGTGTGTACGCCAACCGCCACGCCGCCTGCGCCGGCAGCCATATAATATCGCGTAAGGAGCCGCTGCCGTGCCTCATCCAGTACCCGGTTTTTGTCCAGTGCCAGCGGATGCGCGGGAATCACGGTTCCCGTGTGTAGCGTTTTCAGTATTTGTTCGTTTATAGCCATATCGGTATGCGATCAGTATTTACCTTTTCGTTCCTGGAAATGAGTGGGCTTATTGATGGTTTTGCCTCCTTCAATGAGCCAATCTGCAATCATTGACATCATAGTGTTCAGCGACACGTTGGGTTTACCCAGCAGCCTGAACGATTCGGATGCATCGTTTAGCAAAGCAGTGGGTTGTTCCACATTTTCAAATTGCGGCTGTTTGTTGAATAGCTTTCCAAACTGTTCTGCGGTCCACTTTACAGAAATGGTTTCCGGTCCGGTTACATTCAGCAACCTGGCCGGCACCGTGCAATGCCGCAGCGCGCGCAAGGCAATTTCGTTCGCATCGCCCTGCCAGATGGCGTTAAAATAGCCCATCGATAAATCTATCGGCTTCTCTTCCTTTACCGACTTTGCGATTTCAAGCAGAACGCCATATGTAACATCATTGGCATAGTTGAGGCGGTATATGCAAACCGGCGTGTTGTTCAGCGTAGAAAAATACTGGAACATTCTTTCCCTGCCCAGGCATGACTGTGCATATTCCCCCACGGGTTCGGGTGCGACCTCTTCGGTTGCACCACCGGATTTTATATCCATTAGCGGATATACATTACCGGTAGAGAAGGCCACGATGTTTGAAGACCTGTATTTTTCGGCCACGCGGCCCGGGAGGTAAGTGTTCATGGCCCATGTAAGCGAGACGTTGGCGGTTGATCCGAACTTCATGCCGGCCATGTACACCACGTTCTCGGCATTGGGAAGCGATTGAAGGTCGTTGTCGTTTAATAAATCGGCATTGATGGTGTGTATGCCCTGCGCCTGTAAACCCTGCTGCACGCCCTCTTCACGAAAACGCGAAATCGCCACCACTTTTTTACTGGCGCCAGCAATGTTGATGGCCGACATGGCCAGTGTGCATAGCGCCGGACCCATTTTGCCGCCGGCGCCCAGCACGATAATGTCGCCTTTTAACGATGCAATGTCGTTGATGAGTTCCTGTGATGGCTGCAGCAGTTGTGCGTAGCGTTCGTCGACATTTTGAGGCATTATTTTCGAGTTTTATGTTGTATAAATCGCAATCGGCAATATCATCATTTTCTCTGAAAAACGATCTTTCCCATTATCATGGTCATGGCAATATTTATGCTGTCGTCAAACATGATGATGTCTGCGTCCCTTCCCGCCACCAGCGCACCCTTGCGATCGTGCACGCCGAGTATTCTTGCGGGAGTGTGCGTCATCATCGTCACAGCATCCGTTAAAGGTACTTCAGCTTCTTTGATCATCGTTCGCACCAGCCGGTCGGCGGTGGCCACACTGCCGGCAAATGACGTGCGGTCGGGCAATTTTGCCACGCCATCTTCAATGATCACCTTTAAACCGTTGTTTTTACTGCCCAGCACACTTTCGCCTTCGGGCATGCCGGCGCCGCGCATCGCATCGGTGATCAACGCTATTTTATCGGGTCCTTTTATCTTATATATAAGTTTCAACAGCGGCGCGGGAAGGTGCCTGCCGTCGGCGATAATTTCGACGTCCATGCCATCAATGAGAAAAGCGCTTTCCACGGCGCCGGCGTACCGGTAGGCGTTTCGGCGTGTTACGCCCGACATGCCCGAATAAAGATGCGTGGCAAGCGTGTATCCGGCCTCATAACCTCGCAGCACTTCTTCATAAATGGCATCGGTATGTGCGAGGGAGGGAAGTATATTTTTCCGGAGAAGATATTTTGCAAATGCAAGGGCGCCATCGATCTCCGGCGCTGCGCTCCATCGCCTGATACAATCGAATCGCGAAATGATGGCTTCATATTCCTGCGGATCGGGTGGCTTGATATAACGCGCATCCTGCGCACCGCGCTGGTTCATCGCGAAATAAGGACCCTCGATGTGCATGCCCAGGAAGCGGGCGCCGTTAGTGTTTATCTGGTCTGCCTTCCCGTATGCCTCAAGTGTTCTGAATAATTCATCTTTTTCACAGGAAAGGGTAGTGGGGAGGAGGGAGGTAGTGCCATACCTGGCGTGTGTTTCTGCTATCGCTACAAACGCATCAGCGCCGCCATCCATGAAATCGTGGCCGCCACCGCCATGCACATGAAGATCAATAAAGCCCGGTGCAACATATTTTCCGGCTGCATCGATGCGCGTGGCGCCCCCCACCTCCACATCGCTTTCGTGAACGGAAGAGATCTTGTCGCCGGCGATGACGATGCTGCCCCGGGGAATGATGCGCCACGGAGTGATGATGTTTGCGTTGTAAATGTTAATGCTGTGCATAAATTGCCCCCGCTGAATTTAGGGCATGAGCGGCGAAGAGAAAAAAAATATTATACGGGCCGTCGTTATTCCAGCGATCCCTTTAACCGCAGCAGCTCGGTTTCGGCCAGCTTGGTGTTGTATCGGGCGGCAATGAGCCTGTTGTACGCCTGCTCGAGACTGATCTGCGCATCTCTTAATTCAAGATAAGTGGACACCCCCTGCCTGAACCGTTCCAGCGCGATGAAAACGTTTTCTTTGGCGAGTGAAATATTCTCCTCCTCGAGTTGCAAAGCTTTTTTCTGGTAGGCGTAATCCTTATACGAGTTGCTGATGCCCAGTTCTACCCGCGATTTCTGCGTGTCGTATGCAATCTTGTTGTATTCGATGTCGAGGCCGGCCTGCTTAATGAGCCGCCGCGTATAGAACCCGTTGAGAATGGGTATTGTTGCCGTGAAGCCGTAATTGAAGCCCTTATTCAGGCTGAATATCGGCTGGAACTCGGGGTTGACCACCTTTGCATTGTTGGTGCGCCCGAAATTATAAGCAGAATTAAATTGTACCGTTGGAAACAGCCCGGCCTTTCTTTCCCTGAGGGCCAGTTTGGCAATCTCGATGGTTTTCTGACTGGCCAGCAGACCGGGATTTGTTTTTTCAAAGTCATGAGCAATCTCTCCATATTGCAACCCGAGGTTGATCGGTATGCTGTCGGATACATCATAAGCAGTGTTGATGGGCAGTCCGATCACCTGGTTAAGCTGCTCGATGAGCTGCTGGATGAGCGTTTCTTCCTGCATCCTGGCCGCCTTTTGCGCATTAAGGTCAACCTTTGCCTGCAGCAGTTCCGGCTTGTTGCCCATTCCCACGGATAATTTCTTTTCGGCCAGCTCAACACGTTCCTGGTTAATCGTCATGAGCGTGTCCAACGCCCGCAGTTGTTGTTTCTGGCGAACAATATTGTAATAATTGTTGATGACGGCGGCAATCGAATTCACCACCTGCGTTTTGACGTTGGCCTCGCCCAGTTCCTTCAGCTCTCCGAGCCGGTTTCTCGTGGCAAACATGCGCAGCCCGTCGAATAATGTCCAGTCAAGGCTTACCGCCGCAGAGATGTTGCGCGAGTTCACGTTGGCGCTTCGTTTACGGCCGTCGGTAAAGTTCTGCCGCTGGTTATTGTCGTTCCACACTGTTCCGGCCTCGCCATTGAGTTGCGGCAAAAAGCCGGCGTTGGCATACCGGTAGTCTACCGCAAACGACTCCGACTCATTCTTTACCAGCAGAATGTCGTAGTTGTTTTTCAGTGCGGTACCGATGGCTTCTTCAATGGAAAGGACCTTTTGTGCATGTGCAGGAATGAAATAGCACAGTAATACCAATAACTTGAAAATCCTCATTATTTCAAAAAGTTTATGCGCGCTGTGATTCCTTTTCATCCAGTAATTGCATGCCGGATTTCTTTGCCTTCCTCGACAGGAAAGAATACATGGCAGGGATCACATACAGTGTTAATACAAGTGAAAACAATATTCCGCCCACGAGTACGATACCCAATGGTATCCTCGAGGTGGCGGCGGCGCCAAGTGAAAGCGCAATCGGAAGAGCGCCGAGCGACATGGTAAGGCTCGTCATTAAGATCGGGCGCATACGCGCAGTGGCCGCCTCGGTAACCGCCTGTATTTTTGTAAGGCCCGCTTCACGTTTTTTATTGGCGAACTCAACGATCAGGATACCGTTCTTGGTAACCAGGCCAATGAGCATGATCATGCCTATTTGGGAGAAGATATTCAGCGTCTGACCAAATATCCACAATGAAAGCACCGCACCGGCGATTGCCAGCGGAACGGTGATCATGATAACGAACGGATCGATGAAACTTTCAAACTGCGCGGCCAGCACCAGGAATATCAGCATCAGCGCGAGCAGGAAAGCGAACATGGTGTTGCCGGAACTTTCTGCAAAATCTCTCGACGAGCCGGAAAGGCTGGTGGAGAATGATTCATCGAGCAGCCGGTCGGATATCGCCTGCATCGCCTTGATACCGTCACCAAGCGTTTTGCCCGGCGCCAGTCCGGCAGAAACCGTTGCCGATTTGTACCGGTTGTAGTGATAGATAGTGGGCGGGGTAGTTTGTTCAGTAATGGAGACGAGGTTGTCAAGCGAGATGATCTCATCCCTGTTGTTGCGAACGAATATGCTTTTCAGGTCGGTGGGGTCGTCCCTTTCGTTTCGTGCCACCTGTCCCATTACCTGGTATTGCTTTCCGTCTTTCAGGAAATATCCGAGCCGGCGGTTACTGAGCGCAAGCTGCAATGTTTGGGAGATATCATTTACGCTCACGCCGAGCTCGCTGGCTTTAAGGCGGTTGATATTGATGTTCAGTTCGGGCTTATTGAATTTGAGGTCCACATCGATCCCTTCAAAGGTCGGGTCGTTATCGGCCTCGTTCATGAACTCGGGAAGCACCTTGGCGATCTTGTCGAAATCATTGTTCTGCAGAACGAACTGCACGGGCAATCCCCCGCGGCGGCTCACCTGGATGGTTTGTTCTTCTATTGCAAAAGCTTTCCCTTCCGGAAAGTTTTTCATGTTCCGCTGTATCATCTCCAAAATTTCATGCTGCGACCGCTGCCGGTTCTGGGGCTCTGTTAGTGTTATCCTCACGAAGCCGGAGTTTACCGAACCGCTGCCCGAGAAGCCCGGCGCCGTTACGCTCAGATCAGACACATATTCCGGAATGGAATCCATCACAAACTGGTTCAGCCTGTCGATGTACCTGTCCATGTAGTCGAAGGAAGTTCCTTCGGGCGCAGTTACCTGCAACCTGATCTGGCTCCTGTCTTCAAGCGGCGCCAGCTCCGATGGGATCGTTCGTCCGATGAAATAAATAATGCCGCCGCAGGCAAGAACGATGACTATCGCCAGCCAGCGTGCCGACATGAACTTCTGCAACGAAGAATGATAACCATTTTCCATAGCGCGGAAAAACGGTTCGGTTTTCCGGTAGAACCAGGAGTGTTTGTGTACGCGCCGCGTAAGCTTAACACTCAGCACCGGCGTTAGCGTAAGCGACACGAACGCAGAAATCAGTACCGCTCCGGCCACCACAATACCGAATTCGCGGAACAGCCTGCCCACAAACCCCTGCAGGAAGATGATGGGCAAAAAGATCACCGCCAGCGTGATGGAAGTGGCGATGACGGCAAAGAATATTTCTTTTGCACCTTCACGTGCCGCCTGGTATTTGGGTACGCCTTTTTCAAGCTTTTTGTAAATATTTTCCGTCACCACAATGCCGTCGTCCACCACCAGGCCGGTGGCGAGCACGATCCCCAGCAGCGTGAGCACGTTGATCGTGAACCCGCTGAGGTACATGATGAAGAATGTGCCGATTAACGACACGGGGATATCTATCAAGGGACGAAGCGCTATCAGCCAGTCGCGGAAAAACAGGTAGATCACCAGCACAACCAGGATAAATGAAATGATCAGTGTTTCTTCCACTTCGGTGATGGACTTCTTAATGAAAGCTGCCTTGTCCATCGCAATGTCCAGCTTAATATCGTCGGGAACATCCTTCCGGAGCTGTTCCAGCCTTTTGTAGAATTCATCGGATATCGCCACGTAATTGGCGCCGGGCTGCGGCACAAGCGCCAGGGCGATCATCGGGATGCCGCTTTCTTTCAACACCGTTTCTTCGTTTTCCGGTCCGAGCACCGCTTCGCCGATCTGCTTGAGGCGGATGTCGGCGCCATTCACATTTTTGATGATCACATTGTTGAAATCGTCTTCGGTGACGAGCCGGCCGAACGTACGCACGGATAGTTCCGTAGCGTTGCCGGCAATCTTGCCGGAGGGCAGCTCTACGTTTTCGCGGGCAAGCGCCGCTTCCACATCGGCGGGAGTGAGCTTGTAGGCGCTAAGTTTTGCCGGGTCGAACCAGATGCGCATAGCGTATCTTTTTTCACCCCATATCTGGATGCCGCTCACGCCCGGGATAGTTTGCAGCCGCTCGAGCAAAACGTTGGTACCGTATTCGGTGATTTCGAGCTGGTTGCGGCTGTTGCTCTGCACGGTCATGGCGATGATGGATTGCGCGCTGGCATCGGCCTTGGACACGACGGGCGGTGCATCAAGATCTTCGGGAAGGTCGCGCATGGCGCGGGATACTTTGTCGCGAACATCATTCGCAGCAGCTTCGAGGTCTATGTTGAGGTCGAACTCCACATTGATGCTGCTCATGCCCTGGCTGCTGGACGAGGTAATATTTTTAATACCGGCAATGCCGTTGATGCCTTTTTCAAGTGGTTCGGTGATCTGTGATTCGATGATCTCGGCATTGGCGCCCGCATAGTTGGTGCGTACGTTAATATTGGGAGGGTCGATGGCGGGGTAGTCCCGAACGCCGAGGAAATCAAATCCTATAATGCCAAACAACACGATGATAATGCTCATCACCGTGGCGAGGACCGGTCTTCTTAAGCTTAACTCGGAAATGTTCATACGGTTCTTTTCGACGTTTTCTTTTTAGTGCACCTTGCGGATCATCACCTCACTTTTGTCAGCACCACTTTGCTTTCGGGTTTAATGGCCAGCAGGGCGGTGATGATCACGGTATCTCCGGCGTTCAGTCCGTCGAGTATCTGCACATAGCTCGAATCACGGATGCCTGTTCTCACGACCCTGAAGTCGGGTTTGGCGTTGTGATAAACGACGACGCTTTTGTTGCGCGCCTCGGGTATCACCGCCTGTGTTGGCACCACTAGTTGCTCCTCGTTGTGCCCGAACTGCAGCGACACCTTCGCGAACGCGCCGGGCACCAACTCGGCCGAATGGTCATTCACTACCGCCCTCACCCTCAGGCTCCTCGTGTTGGCCTCAATAATAGCTTCCGTCGCCATTACCGTGGCCCTGAACTTTTTCGGAATTCCTTCCACCGAAAACGACACCTGCCTTCCCTTCGCCATGTTGTCGCTGTATTTTTCAGGAACAGTGAATTCCAGTTTCAGGTTCTTCACCTGGCTGATGGTGGTAAGGATATTGGCAGGGCTCACATAGGCTCCCAGGCTGATGTTCTTCAATCCTACCTTTCCGGTGTAGGGGGCTACGATGCGCGTTTTGCCAATGTCAACCTTCACCATTTCGATGTCGGCCTTGAGGTTGCTGGCCTGCAGTTGGCTGAGGTCGAACTCCTGCTGGCTGATGCCGCTGATGGCAAGCAGTGCCTGCTGCCTTTCGACGGTCTTCTCGGCTATCGAGAGTTGCACCTCCAGTTTTTTTAGCTGCGCCTGCAAGTCGCCGTCGAACAGCCTGGCGAGCAGGGTGCCCTTGTTCACCACGCGGCCCTCGGGAATATTCAGCTCCACGAGCCGGCCGGAAATTTCGGGCCGTATTTCGGTTGTTTCATAAGGCATGAGGGTGCCGGGCATTTCAATGTTCTCTGCAAGGGAACGGGATCTTACCACAAAGCCCTCGGCTTCAAGATAGGCGTTAGCAGAACGGGAACGGGTGGGGGAATCTGACTTCTTTTCCTGAGTACAGGATACTGATACGACCAATGCCAAAACACTTAAATACCGCGCCACTGGAAACTTGACTGAGCTCATGTGATTCAATTCAGCTATAAAATTAAAGTTTATCCCACTTAGACGCCCTTTAAGTGTAAATCATTCACGCAGTTACATTTTACTTTTCACATGTAGATTTTTTCTGATACGGTGCGCATCATAGATCAGATCTGACCTGTTGGAACCCATGATCGTAACATGCCCCATTTTTCTTCCGGGCCTCGTCTGTTTCTTGCCATAGAGGTGCACAAACACATTTTCCATGCGAAGCACCTCGGCCAATCCTTCGTAGTCGGCGTCGCCCGCAAAACCGTCTTCGCCCAGGAGGTTGACAATAGCCGCCGGCATGATGGCGCGGGTATTACCCAGCGGATAGTCGAGCATGATGCGCCAGAGCATGTCGAATTGTGAGCTGTAACAGGCCTCGATGGTGTGATGGCCGCTGTTATGCACGCGTGGGGCGGTCTCGTTCACATACACTTCGCCGTTATTGTCAACGAACAGTTCAACAGCGAAGATGCCGGGGCTCTTCAACCCCTTCACCACCTGCAATGCGATCGCTTCAATTTTCCACTTCGCCACGTCGCTAATGTCGGCAGGGCTGATCTGGTAATCGAGCAGGTTCAGCGCCGGGTCGAAGATCATATCCACCGGCGGATACAGCGCCACTTCGCCTTTTTGGTTGATGGCAACGATCTGTGCG
>CBIGXK010000019.1:0-23026 GCA_966193805.1 uncultured bacterium
AAGTTATTGAGCCTTTTGGTCGCCAGTGCGCTGATCTGCTCTTGCGGCGGTAATGGAAATGATTCATCATCGACAACAAGCGAAGAAACCGCACCAGCCACCCCCGAATCTTCAGGAACACCAACCGTTGCGAACCAGCAGGGTTTAGAATTGATCGGCAGCAACGACTGCATGACGTGCCACGCTATTGACAGGAAAGTAATCGGGCCGTCTTACATCGACGTTTCCAAGAAATATGATAGTACGGAAGCCGTTATCGATACGCTGGTCAGCAAGATCAAGCATGGCGGCAAGGGAAATTGGGGAGAAGTGATGATGACGCCACATCCTGACCTTCCTGACGCAGATGCCAAGGAAATGGTCAAATATATCCTGTCATTAAAAAACCAATAATATTATGCGCTTAATCATCCCCGTTGTATTTGCTTTGTTTGTGGCCTCATGCGGCGACTCGAACCAGGCAGATGCAGACAATAGAACGGATAGTTCCTCAACAACTTCTGACTCAGTGAACGCGGGTTCCATGGCAGCTAACACGTTAACCGATACTGAAAAAAATGAAGGCTGGCAGTTACTGTTCGACGGCCAAACCAAAAACGGCTGGCACAGCTATAACAATACAGGCAACCTCGCTTCCTGGAAAGTTGAAGATGGCGCGCTGCTCCTGGATGTGGATACCAACGGCGAACACACCGGAGAAGATATGGTGACAGATGAAGAGTATGAAAACTTCCACCTTAAAATAGACTGGAAGATCAGCCAGAACGGAAACAGCGGCATTATTTTCAGTGTGAAGGAATCTCCTAAATATGCGAACGACTATTTTACCGGTCCCGAAATGCAGGTGCTCGACAACGACGGCCACGCTGATGGAAAGATTGTGAAGCACAGAGCCGGCGATCTGTACGATCTCATCACCGCTTCTCCTGAAACCGTTAAACCGGTGGGCGAGTGGAACACTGCGGAAATATATAAAAACGGCGACACCCTTGAACTCCGGCTCAACGGTCCCACAGTTGTGAAAACAACTTTGTGGAACGATAACTGGAAAAAACTGGTAGCGGGCAGCAAGTTCAAGCAATGGCCCGACTTCGGAACTTTCAAGAGCGGAAAGATAGCGCTCCAGGATCATGGAAATAAAGTGTGGTACAGGAATATTAAGATCAGGAAACTGTAATACAAGGCAGTGGGCAGTAGGCAATAGGCAATAGTGTTTCAACTTCATTACATTGCCCATTCCCTATTGCCCATTGCCATTTCAACATAAAATTTTGCATCATTAAGAAAATCTTCCACCTCGCCACCTGCACTACCTGCCAGGCAATTTTAAAGGATTTCAAACCTCAAAAGAAAGGTTATGCCCTGCAGGATATCAAAACAGAAAACATAACGGCCGCGCAGCTTGATGAATTGAAAAAAATGGCAGGAAGCTATGAGGCGCTGTTCAGCCGCCGCGCAATGAAATACAAAGAATGGGGGTTGAAGGATAAGCCCCTCACAGAAAAAGACTACCGCGATCTTATTTTGCAGGAATACACTTTTTTAAAACGGCCCGTTGTGGTGAATGGCAAGAAGATATTTATTGGAAGCGAGAAAAAAACGAAAGAGGCGTTGAAGGGGGAGACGTGAGACGTGAAATTTTTAGACCGGCTACTGCCGTTTGCCTGAAAAGCAAAAATTTCATTTCCTGCTCTGCGCGCGGGCACGCGCAATACTGATCAAATACTGAAGATTAGGCTGATAAAACCTGCCGTAGTACCACCCCCTGTAACGCCAGGGAATGGGCTTGTTCATCAATGCCGACTGCGCAGAATCCGTCACTGCGGCATTACACATCTTCTGTACATCCCCCAGGTAATCGTATAAAATTTTCAACGCGCCTTTCCCCACCACCCTCCCATGCCCGGGAAGATACGTGTGATATGTCCTGTCCTCATAAAACGTGCGCAGCGACTTCCTCCATCCGTCAACGTCGCCATCACTGAGCCACGGATGGCGTTCCGTATATAAAAGATCACCCATGAAAGCGATGCCCAAAGCGGGAATTAACAGCACCACATCGCTTGCCGTATGCCCGTTTCTGCATTCAACCAGTTTTACATTCAGCTTGCTGCCGTATAGCCAAAGCGAATCGTCGAATGTATAATCGGGGAGTGCCATGAACAATTGATCGGTCGATTCAATGATGCCCTCGTAATAACCTATCCAGTAAGGCATCTCGTCACGGTCCATCTGGCTGGCATTTACCATTCGTTTCCTGATGGCCTTAAGCAGTGTTGGCGCGTGTTTCTTTTCCCATTCCTGCTCTGCCGGCTCATTAAGCTGTATGAGTTCTCGCGTTGTATTCGTGCCCACGATGGTGGCATTAGGCAGAAAAACCTGGTTGCCCCTTATGTGGTCCATGTGGTGATGGCTGTTGACCACGTAGGTAACTTTGCGGTTGGTGAGCTGCCGGGCCACCTCCCTTAATTCAACGGCGGCGGAGGGCGTCATGAACGGATCGAATACCAGCGTTTTATCGCCCATGTCAACAATGGCGGCATTGCAGATCGCTTTACCGTAATAATCATTATGAATGGCCACCCACACCTGTGGGGTTAATTGCTGGATGCTGAAGTTAGCAGAGCGTTCGATCTTCGTCTTCTTTCCGAACTGGGCGAAGCTATCCTGATGATTAAACAGGCAGGAGAACACTATTGTGATGATAGTAAATACTCGCTTCATCCGCAATTGTAATCTCCCAAGTTACAATAATCCGCGATAGCCGTTTTTATTACAGTATCCTTAATTTGGCGTAATTCAACATTATTTTCTTCTCGCCATTGACGTCAAATTTCACCGTTGCGATGGGATTATGTGCAGAGCCTTCCAGTTTTATCACTTCTCCAAATCCGAATTTCTGGTGCTCAACGCGTTGTCCCGCCTCCAAAGTACTCGTGTCGCTCGGCGCAAAATCGGGTGAAGGAACGTGTTCAACCGTTTTCACCACAGGTTTGGGTGAGATGTAGGAAGGTACCGATGGCTTTGCGGGGGCGCCATACCGCTTTTCGGCCTGCGCCGACGAATCAAAGCCGCGGTGCATTCGCTCATATGCCGAGGAGCCACCGAAAAAGCTGCCCTGCTGGTTCCTGGCACCACCGCCGGAAAAGCTTTTATCCAGATATTGCTCGGGCAGTTCATTAAGGAACCTGCTCGGCTCATTCTGCACCAGCGATCCGAACTTGTAACGTGTATTCGCATAAGTGACCCACAACTGCTTTTTGGCCCTGGTGATCACCACATAAAACAACCGGCGCTCTTCCTCCAGTTCCTCGCGTGTATTGATGGACATGCCACTGGGAAAAAGCATTTCTTCCAGACCGCATGCGAAAACGCAACCGAATTCAAGCCCTTTGGCCGCATGAATGGTCATCAGTTTCACCGTGTCCGCATCGGCATCTTTCTGGTCGGCGTCGGTAAGTAAGGTAATCTGCTGCAGGTAAGCGCCCAAACCCTTGTCGCCCACTTCTCCTTCCTCATTCGAAGGTGTTTCCGTAAACTCTTTTATGGAGTTCAACAATTCCTGCACGTTTTCATAGCGTGCAACACCTTCGGTGCTCTTGTCGTTGAACAGCTCTCTCACGAAATTCGTTTGCTTGCCAACATGAATGGCCACTTCGTAGGCATTCTTATCGTTGAGCATGCTGGCAAACGAGCGGAGCATCAATACAAAATTTTCGATCGCCTCGAGTGTGCCTCCCTTGTATCCAAACTGGCTGGCATTTTCCAGCACCTCCCACATAGATATATTATTGTCGTTCGCTGCGAGTATCGCGCGGTCAACAGAAGTTTTACCGATGCCCCTGGTAGGATAATTAATGATCCTCTTCAGGCTCTCTTCGTCTTTCGTGTTCACCAGGAGCCGTAAATATGCCACAAAATCTTTTATCTCCTTGCGCTGGTAGAAGCTGATGCCTCCATAGATGGTGTAAGGGATGTTCATCCTTCGCAGGCTCTCTTCAAATGCACGGCTTTGTGCATTGGTGCGGTAAAGTATCGCGAAATCATTGTTGCGGTAATGGTTTCTCAGCTTTTGTTCCTGGATGGTATCGGCCACATATTTTCCTTCATCGTTATCGGTCATGGTTCTCACCAGCCTGATCTTCTCGCCTTCCACATTCTCGGTCCAAAGATTTTTCGGAATCTGGCCCTTGTTGTTTTTGATCACTTCGTTGGCCACATTGATGATGTTCTGCGAGCTCCGGTAATTCTGTTCCAGCTTGATCACCTTCACATCATCGTAATCCTTCTGAAACTGCAATATGTTCTCTATCGTGGCGCCGCGAAAACTATAAATGCTTTGTGCATCGTCGCCCACCACACACACATTCTCATGTGCGGCGCCGAGCAATTTGATGATCTCATATTGAGCGGGGTTAGTATCCTGGTACTCGTCTATGAGGATGTATTTAAACTTGTGCTGGTATTTATGCAGTGAGTCGGGAAAAAATTTCAGCAATTCATAAAATTTGATCAGCAAATCATCGAAATCCATTGCGCCATTCTTAAAACACCGTTTCGAGTACGCTTCATAGATCTGCGCAATAGCCGGCCTGTTGCTTCTCATATCTTCCTGCTGAATGTGATAATCAGCCGCATATTCTGCGGGCCCCACAAGTGCATTTTTGGCACCCGAAATGCGGTTGTACACAGTGGTGGGTTTGTAGAGCTTATCATCCAGGCCGAGTTCGTTGACAACAGTCTTCACCACACCTTTTGCATCATCCGTATCATAAATGGTGAAATTGGAAGGATAACCCAACTTCGGCGCCTCCGCTCTTAGAATCCTCGCAAAAACGCTGTGAAACGTACCGATGTACAGGTTTCTCGCCTCGGTATTGCCGAGCACCTTCTCAACGCGTTCCTTCATTTCTTTGGCCGCTTTGTTGGTGAAGGTGAGGGCGAGTATGTTAAAGGAATTAATGTTGTGAAAAGCCATCAGGTGGGCAATCCTTGTAGTAAGCACTTTCGTTTTTCCGCTTCCAGCGCCCGCTACGATCATGATCGGACCGTCCTTATGCAGCACTGCTTCACGCTGTCTTTCATTTAATCCGGAAAGGTAATCTTGCATCTGCCAAAAATACGAAATCGGCACTACGTTATAGAAAGAGATCGGGCATTAAGTTAGCGCCGGGAGCGACGGCATAATGATCAAAATTGTCAATATGATTCTGCCGCAGCACATCTTCGTCAATATAAAAATTTCCTGTTATGGTGGAGGGTTGATTGAGAATATAAAATGCAGCATCCGCAACAATTTCCGGTTTGCGGCTATGCCTGATGAGGTCATCGCCGCCCAGCAAATTTTGTACGGCAGCGGTGGCAATTGTTGTTTTCGGCCATAGTGCATTTACAGCGACCCGGTATTTTTTTAATTCGGAAGAAAGACCAAGAACGATCATGCTCATCCCATATTTGCTCATGGTGTAAGCAAGATGCTTGGGAAACCATTTGCGATCCATGTTAAGCGGGGGGGATAAATTCAGGATATGAGCATGTTTTGAATTCTTGAGATAAGGAATGCAGGCCCGGCACATAAAAAATGTTCCTTTTACATTGATATCCTGCATCAGGTCGTAACGTTTAGGTTCTATCTGTTCTGTTGATGACAGGTTTATCGCACTGGCATTGTTGATGAGAATATCTATGCCACCGAACGTGTCAACGGTTTTTTTAACGGCGACCTCGATATCTTTTTCATTCCGAATGTCGGCCTGCAGCGGCAGTACCTTGCCGGTTCCGGCCTTTTCAATCTCCGCGGCGGCAGTATAGATCGTGCCTTCCAGCTTTGGATGGGGGTCAACGGTTTTTGCAGCGATGGCAATGTTGGCGCCTTCTGCCGCCAGTTTCAGCGCGATGGCTTTTCCTATGCCTCGGCTGCCTCCTGTGATCAGGACCGTTCGGTTGTGGAAGTTCATGACTGTAAGGTTGTTATAAATGTAAAGCTTTTGGACGGGTTGGCAGCGAATGCAATTTTACGTGCCCGGTTTTGGGATATTTACGATGCGGGTGGTAAATGCTGAAGACTGAAAATGAAGCATTAATGCTCTTGTCAGCAGGGCGAATGAGGAGTATGTTTGTATTCTGTCCAATGAATAAGGAACGACAAACAATATCCGGAAAAACCAAAAGTCCAGATCCGAAAAACCAATCCAAAATCCAGTTAAACCAGGTTCCGGTTTCATTGATCAGCGTAAAAAACCAATATCCACTTAATCCGATGGAAAGCCTTAAAATTTGTACCTATTGATGGCCAAGTTGAGATGTTAAGGTTGTACAAAGTTCTTAAGCAGCCCTGCGCAAGCGGGGCTGTTTTTTTTGCGGCAATCGGACTGTAGTTGTTCTTTGCTCCAGGGTCCACCCCCGTCGCCTTCGGCGACACCCCCGCCAGCGGGGGAAATTTCTCACGTCTCACGTCTCACCTCTCACCTCTCACCTTTCACCTTTGCCCTTTGTTTACTCCAATTCCCCCGAAGTAAGCACCACGCCGGTAATATTAAAGATGTCGTAGTTGCTGAAATCCTGCGCGGCGCGCAGCCCCGTACCAAAAATAGTTTTATCCGGTTGATGGATCCTTACAGCCTTGTCGGTATAAAATTCCTGTGTATTCTGGTCCCACCACAGCTCATCGGTCCGGAGGGTATCGCCCTTCAAAATATTGATGACAACAACACTGTCGCGCAAAAAAACTTTGTCTTCGTGTTCCCTGTACCGCGCATACATGGCGTCGAGGGTGCTTTCTATTTGAAGCGAGTCGTTGTAAAAATCCACATGAAGCGTACGCGGAAATTCAACATAAGCAGAGTCGGAAGGAGAATCACCGAGGTACCTTAACATGTATGGCGACCGGAGCCTGGCTTTCATCACGCCTTCCTGGCTCATATAGCTGTCCACATTCACCGCCTCCTCAACCCCCATCTGTTTTTTCAGCAGTTCGTTCACCTCTCCGATGTCGTTCTCGCACGAATAAACAAAAAAGCAGCCCGTAAGTAAGGCTGCCCAAAAAAAGAAATATCGTGTCAATGCCTTCATTAACGCTTAATCATACTTTCTCTTGATAAACCAGATATCGCTCAGGTTCAAACCGATCCCTACACGAAAGTAATTCTCCCGGATCGGATTAGCGTTGTTGCCACGCTGTCCAAACTCAAACGTGGTGTTAATAATAGACGACTGGTTACTGTAATTCTGCCTTCTCATGGGCAGGCCGAGACCGAGGCTCACGCCCCACATGGGCAGGTCATTGTCTACTTTTATATAATCCTGGCCGAAATGAAATCCAGCCCTGTAAATAACCGTACCCCAGTACGACTTTGGATTGACGATGTTGGGAATTACCTGGCCGCCCACATGAAATACCCATGAATCCTGTACCGCGTCCTCGTCGCCAAAAAATCTGTATTCGCTCCACTTCGTTTGCTCGAAATCTGCGCCGAGCAACCAGTTTTCGCCTCCAAAAAACATCAATCCGGCGCCAAATTTCGAGGGATAAACAATGTCGCCGGGTTCACTCGTTTGTTGAATAATGTCTATGCTGTCCACACCACCGTCGGTGGATTCCTCGTACGTCATTATCGTGCGATCCCTTGTGCCGGAGTACTCTCTCCTGAGGTTTCCATAAGCACCGAGACGCAGCATGTTTTTCTTACCGAGTTTAATCGAATATTGAATACCTGCACTGGTGAAAAGCCCTCCGAAGCTCGCGTGAGTGGAGTACTGCGATCCATAATAAAATTTGAAAGCTGAATCGGGAACGAAATTGCGTTCGGTGGTGTAGTCCTTGGTGCCAAACCGATAACCTACATTAAAGCCTATGCTGAAGTTTTTGACTTCTATACCGGTACCGGTGTACACTTCGTATGAGCCACCATTGCCTTCAAACACTGTATGCACGCTATCTATATCCGGCAACCTTTCATTTCTTTCCAAACTGTAATTTATCCTCGTTACCGGCCTCAACCCGATATTCATTCCCCAGTTGTTCTTTTTGCTAAGCGGCAGCCCGAGTTGTATATACGAGATGATAGGACTCACAGAGTTAAACTTCCTCGGCGGATCCGTGACTTTCAGCGTCCTGGAATCGACTTCAAGACCAAAATCAAAAGTGGCGAGCTTGATCTTCGAATATGATGCGGGGTTCGTGTAATTCACCGACCTCATATCGGCATAAGCAGCAGCCGCACCGCCGATACCTCTCAGCATGATGTTTTGTGAAGGAAGCTGGTCGCCAAGGCCGTATCGTGAGTAGGGCGAGTTCTCCGTTTGCGCCTGAAGCATGCCTGAAGCCAGCAATGCGATTATTCCTAAAAGCTTGACTTTCTTATACATTGTTGAGCTCGCTGATAGCATACAGGCCTTTAAAGATTAGATTAAGGTCTGCAAATATCTTATTTTTAAGATGGTAAGCAAAATAAGCAGAATCACCCCCTGTTAACAGCACGTTAAGGTTCCCGTACTTCTCCGCGTACAGGTCGATCATTCCATCAACCTCCTTGGTCATCCCCAAAATCACGCCACTTAGTATATTTGTTTTGGTATTGTAACCTACCAGCGGGAAACTCCAGTCTTTAGCGATCAATGGCAATTTTGCGGTAAAAGTGTTCAATGACTTAAAGCGCATTTCCATACCGGGCGAAATTCCGCCACCCAAAAATTCTCTTTTTTTGTTGATGAAATTATACGTGATGGCCGTTCCCAGGCCAACAACAAGATTGTTACTGCCGGGATACATTTCGGCTGCCGCCACTACGAGCGCCAGCCTGTCGGCACCAATCGTTTCGGGCCTGGCCACGGGCGTTGTTACCGGCATTTTCGAATTATGGTCCAACAGGTGAAACCTGCCTGCAGAAGAAAGCAGCGTTTGCATATTCGGATTGTGATGGATCACCGATGACAGCAACGATTTTTCGGGCCCGAATTTTTCGATGAGCGCAGCAATCGTGTCATCATTGTCATTATCCAGTTTCACCACTTCTTTCAACTCCGCATTGTGAAACACTCCACACTTGAGGCGCGTATTTCCAAAATCAAAACAAAGCGTTACCGACATGAATATTATTATTGATAGAGGTTCTTTCCAATTGCGGCGCGTGATAATAAAACAAAAAGATAAAGAATATATAAAACACCAGCTCATGCTGTACCTCGAAGGTGGACTCGAACAACGACTGGATCGCAAAATGAGACGCCATCAGCAGCAGCAGCATGTTCTTCTTCACTATTGCATTTCTCAGTGCGGCAATGATAAAAAGCAGCAACAGCACAACCCCGGGAATGCCCGCCAATAAAGCCGACTCAAGATACTCGTTATGACTGTGATAATTTCCCGTAACACCCAATTCAAAACCTTCGTCTTTGTATTTTGCGAGCGTCTCCAGCTTTGCTCCCCTGATGCCGTAGCCGAGCGCCGGTCTTTCCCTGATATGATCGAGCGCAATCTTCCACATAAACAACCTGATGGCAATGCCGTTCTGATCGTCCTGCTCGCCGCTGTACATTTTGAGCTCGGTAACGTTTATGCGATAATTGAGGTACGACAAATTTTTCACCGCGAAAAAACCACATACCAATACGAGGAGAGCTGTCAGCAGTGATTTTAGAAAAAACCCTCTTTTGTATCCGAGTCCAAGAAAAAAAATGATCAGTATCGCCAGCGTCAACGCAATGATGAGTTTTGAAGAAAGCAGGAAGATCATCATGAATAAAAATGCCGCCACCAAAAGCATTAATAGCATGATGAGCGGCCTCCACGATGTTTCAATAAAACTGTAATACAATATCCACACAATCGAAGCAAGGCAGAAATTGGAAAGAAAGATCGCATTGAGGTCCATTTGTTCACTCAGGTAGTGGTAATAGAAATACCGGTAGTCATGGGTCTCAAGATATTCATAGTAAGATTTTACAAGGCAGATAATGCACACCAGTACCGTTACCGCCGCAAACACCATTAACGCTGTTTTCAGTGCCTTCGCTGAAATTCGAGGGATGCACGCCATGGCGGGAGGAACAAACAAAAGAATGGAATAGCGTTCAAGGTCCTTAACGGTGTATCCGCCGCTGCTATCCCAAAAGTAACTCGATATCAGCCACAGGTAGTACAGCACCATCACCATCCAGAAACGCGATCGCAAGAGAGTTGCGGTAAGTTGGGCGAGCGGCCGCTGCATAACGCAGGCCCCTACAAAAACAATGACGGCAATACTGTTCCAGTTATTAAATAATGGGATGGTGGCCACGGCCACAACAAAGGCAGCGTTTAAAAATTTTTCTTTTGGACCTGAACGGGTCAAATCCGGAGTATAGCTATACTTGTTATTCAATATTCAGATCCAAAGGTGATAGATTTCTGAAGTGCCCGTTCAGCATTACTTTTTCTTTCAGTTGTTCCATTTCCATCAACAAAGGAAGCACTTTTTTAAGATGCCGTTTCAGGTATTCCTGCCGCTGCCGTTCTCTCATCAGGCCAAGAAATTCATATTCCTCTTCAACAGAAAGGCCCATGTGATGTGCCACGTCGTATGAATTCAATTGTTCATCCGGCTTTTTGAAATCCTTGCTGATATTCAGCAACCTGTGTACTTCGCGAACACCGTTCAGAATGGTCTTCATCAGTTTTTCGCTCCCGTCATTCATGTGGTTTTCAGGATAATTTACGATCGCCCCGCTGTACAGTTTTTCAGGAACCTGCCTGATCACTTCCAGCGTTCTGAAAACACTGATACCCTGAGTATTGATATCCAGCTCGCCGTTGTCGTATTCCTGTACAATTTCTTTTACTTCTACCAGTGTGCCCATATCCTGCAGCCGGTTGTTGATAACAGTTGGGATGCCGAATGGCTTTTTGCCGTCGAAGCACTCCCGAATGAGCTGTTTATATCTTGGCTCGAAGATATGCAGGTGCAATTTCTCCGTTGGATAGATCACAATTCCAAGTGGAAATAAAGGAATGAAATTCGTCATATAAAAACCTTTATGCTTTATTTGTAATCTAAATGCCTTTATTTCGGGTCCGGCGCAAAATTAACTACTCTGATGGGGCTTTCCGTTGTTATCATAACTTTTAACGAAGAAAAGAATATTGGACGATGCATAGAATCGGTCAGGAACGTAGCCGACGAAATTATCGTTGTAGATTCATTATCTACCGACAATACGGTTCAGATCGCCGAATCACTCGGCGCCGACGTCCGTTTACAGGCATTTCTCGGGTATGTTGAACAAAAAAATTATGCCCTCGGCCTGGCCTCGCACGATTATGTTCTCAGCCTCGACGCAGACGAGGCCCTCGACAGCATACTGGAAAAGTCGGTGCTCGGCGCAAAAAAAAATTGGCAGTACCCTGCGTATTCCATGAACCGCCGCACAAATTATTGCGGAAAATTTATCCGTCACGGCGCCTGGTATCCCGATAAAAAATTACGACTGGTAAAAAAAGACCTTGCTTACTGGGGCGGCGACAATCCACACGATAAGCTCATCATGAAAGACGGCTCGGTGCCCGTACACCTGAAGGGTGATATCCTGCACTATTCTTACAACACTATCGAGGAGCATGTTCTGCAGAATAATAAATTCAGTACAATCTCCGCCGACACACTTTTCAGGCGGGGAAAAAGAACAAATATCTTCAATATGATCGTTCATCCCTGGTGGGCATTCATCCTGGGATATTTTTTCCGGCTCGGTTTTCTCGATGGTTATTATGGATTCGTAGTGGCCCTGCACGTTGCGCACCTCTCGTTTTTGAAACACGCAAAGCTGTATCTCAAACAAAAAAAACATCCAGATCAATGACGGTGGACGAGGACCTGTTAAACGGCATACAAATGGGCGACGTCAGAGCGGTTTCGCGCGCCATATCGCTGATCATAAACGGCTCCGCGGAGCCCGCGGCATTTGAACCGCTCATGCTGTCCGACGTTCCGGTTATCGGCATCACCGGCCCGCCCGGCGCCGGTAAAAGTTCGCTCACCGATAAATTGATCGGGGAACTGGTACGCGACGGCAATAACGTGGCCGTTATTTGCATCGATCCTTCATCGCCGTACACGAAAGGAGCAGTGCTCGGCGACAGGATACGGATGACGGAATGGTACGACAACCCCCATGTGTTTATCCGCTCGCTGGCCACAAGGGGCTCGCTCGGCGGACTGCCAAAACAAGCCGCCGGCGTGATCAACCTGCTGAGGGCCGCCCCCTTTGACTATATCATCATCGAAACAGTTGGCGTGGGTCAAAATGAAATTGAGATTGCTTCACTGGCCAACGTGACCGTTGTGGTGTTGGTTCCCGAAAGCGGCGACGACATACAGGCAATGAAGGCGGGCCTTATGGAGATCGCGGATATTTTTGTCGTGAACAAATGCGACCGGCCCGGCGCCGATGTTTTTGCCGCCGATATTCGGGCCATGCTACATGAATCAACGCTGCCCAATTCGTTTGATAAAAAGGTTGTAAAAACAATCGCCAACACACAGTATGGTGTCGGCGATTTAATCGGAGCCATCAACTATTTTATTGAAAAAGAATCTGAAGGGTAGCTACTCTTTATTATTCTTCCACCACCGGTAGCCAATGTAACCCACCACCAGGAAAGGCGCTGCGGCCAGGTAAAGTATTCCGGCGTTTAACCCCTTACCCGCATCCTCGCCAAGCTGCGAAGCTGTTTTTGTACAGATCGAGCATTGCGCCTGTGTGAACAGCGCGATGAGAAGGGTTATCGATGAAAGTATCACTTTTTGAAAAAACTGCTTCATGCTGAAATAGTTTTGCAAAAATACCACTATTGGGCTGTTGCCAGGCTCTTCTGTACTTTTTTCCTTTCTTCCTCCTGCAGGATAACTTTTCTAAGCCTGATCACCTTTGGCGTCACCTCAATGCACTCATCCTGCTGGATATATTCCATACATTCTTCCAGTGTCATCTGTATTTTCGGAGCGATCCTGGCCGCATCGTCGCTGCCGCTTGCGCGGTGATTGGTAAGTTTTTTCGCCTCCGTTGCATTTACTACCAGGTCGCCCGGCTTGATATGCTCGGCAATGATCTGGCCGGCATAAACATCCTCTCCCGGATCCACAAAAAACCTACCACGATCCTGCAATTTATCAATCGAGTAACCGGTAGTTTTCTCCTGGTTCTTCGACAGCAGTACGCCGTTGTTCCTTCCGGGTATGTTTCCCTTCCAGGGCTTGTATTCGGTGAAACGGTGTGCCATTACCGCCTCGCCTGCAGTATTGGTCAGCATCTGGCTCCTCAATCCTATCAACCCGCGCGATGGAATTTCAAATTCAAGGTGCTGCATTTCACCTTTGCTTTCCATCACCAGCATCTCGCCTTTGCGTTGCGTCACCAGGTCTATTACTTTGCCGCTGAACTCCTGCGGCACATCTACCACCAGGTTTTCATAAGGCTCGCATTTCTTACCATTGATTTCTTTAACGATCACTGTAGGCTGGCCCACAGTCAACTCAAAACCCTCGCGGCGCATTGTTTCTATCAAAATGCCCAGGTGCAGAATGCCCCTTCCATACACCAGGAAGCTATCAGCACTGTCCGAATCCTCAACACGAAGCGCCAGGTTCTTTTCGGTTTCTTTCATCAGCCTGTCGCGAAGGTGCCGGGAGGTAACGAATTTGCCGTCTCTTCCAAAGAATGGTGAGTTGTTGATGCCGAACATCATGCTCATGGTGGGCTCGTCCACACTGATCACCGGAAGCGCCTCTGGATTTTCGGGATCGGCGATGGTGTCGCCGATGTTGAATTCTTCAAGTCCCACAACGGCGCAGATATCGCCGGCAAAAACTTCGAACGCCTTCTTCTTTCCCATTCCCTCGAAGGTGTAAAGTTCACGCACCTTCGACTTTTTGATCGTCCCGTCCGCCTGTACCAGCGCGATGTTTTGTCCTTCTTTGATGGACCCCCTGGCCACTTTTCCCACTGCTATCCTACCAAGGAAAGAAGAGTAATCAAGCGACGTGATCTGAAGCTGAAGCGTACCTTCCGGCACTTTCGGTTCGGGAACATATTGAAGGATGGCGTCCAGCAACGGGGTAATGTCTTCTGTAGGTGTTAACGATGTATTCATCCAACCCTGCTTGGAAGAGCCATAGATGGTTGGAAAATCAAGTTGTTCTTCGGTGGCATCGAGGTTGAAAAAGAGTTCGAAAACCGCATCGTGCACCTCATCAGGGCGGCAGTTGGGTTTGTCGACCTTATTGATGACCACAATCGGCTTAAGTTGCAGGTGCAGCGCTTTCTGCAGCACGAAGCGGGTTTGCGGCATCGGCCCTTCGAAAGCGTCAACGAGTAATAAAACGCCATCGGCCATTTTTAAAACGCGTTCCACTTCTCCTCCGAAATCCGAGTGACCGGGAGTATCGATCACATTGATCTTGACGCCTTTGTATTCAACTGCAGCGTTCTTGCTAAAAATGGTTATTCCTCTTTCCCTCTCCAGGTCATTACTGTCCATGATGAGGTCACCAGTCTCCTGGTTTTCACGAAAAACCTTGGTAGTGTGCAGTATTTTGTCTACCAAGGTGGTCTTTCCGTGGTCAACGTGGGCAATGATGGCTATATTTCTTACGTTCATATTCGATTTTCGAGGCGCAAAGGTACGCTTTCGCAGCGGTAGGACAAAGGTTTTAACTACATTCACATGATAAAGAAAACCAAAATGTTCAAACGGAAATGGTGGATCCTTATCCCTCTTCTCCTTATTATCCTGTACCTGCTTGGTCCGCGGCCCTCTACGCCGGTTTATAAAAAAGATCTTCCCCAGGTTCCGGCCGATTTGCAGCAGCTCGAATCATACATTCGTCTCAAAGAATCGGCCCATAAGCTGAAACCCGATAACGAAGCCAGGATCGTATGGGCAAACGACTCGGCAAAAGCTAAAACGGAATATGCCATACTTTATTTGCATGGATTTTCAGCTTCTCAGGCCGAAGGCGATCCCGTTCACCGAACCATTGCCCGCGAATTTGGATGCAACCTGTACCTGTCCAGGCTCGCCGCCCATGGGCTGGATACTACAGAGCAATTATTGAACCTGACCGCCGAAAACTATTGGGAATCGGCCAGGGAGGCCTACGCGATTGCGTCGCAGTTGGGTAACAAGGTGATTATCATGGGCACATCCACCGGCGGCACACTGGCGCTGATGCTCGCCGCTGCCTACCCCGAAACCAATTCATTAGTGCTGATGTCGCCCAACATCGCCATTTTTGACGGGACCGCCTGGGTGCTCAACGATCCCTGGGGGTTGCAGATTGCCCGCCTGGTTACCGGGTCGAAATATATTTATTCGGAAGACACCAGGCCACTGGTTAAAAAATACTGGAGCTACGGCTACAGGATCGAAGCGGTGGTGCAACTGGAAGAGCTGCTTGAAACCGCAATGAACCCTGAATTGTTCCATGAGGTAAAGCAGCCCACCCTGATGTTATATTATTATAAAGATGACGTTCACAAAGACAGCGTGGTGCAAATTGAGCCCATGAAAAAAATGTTCAGTGAGCTCGGCACTCCTCCCGATAAAAAACGTGCGGTCGCTATGCCAAACCCCGGCAATCACGTGATCGGCTCCTATATCAAGTCGCACGATGTGGAGGGCGTAACCCGGGAGATCGAAAAGTTTATGCAGGACGTACTCGGCCTGCGGCCCAAGGATTATCGCGTATGGAAAGAAAATTTATTTATTTAATTAATCCTATCTCGGGCATTAAAAAAAAGCCCGCCCTGTTTCAAACAATAAAGGATGCCACAGAAGCCGCGGGTTTTCCATTCGAAATAATGGAAACGAGAAAGGACGGCAACTATAATTTTCTGCAGCAACTGATACACGACGAAAAAATTACCGACCTCATCATTTGCGGTGGCGACGGTTCAGTAAGCACCGTTACTGCGTGGCTGCTCCATACAGATGTGAACGTGGGCATCATCCCCACCGGTTCCGGAAATGGCCTGGCACTTGCCGCCGGCATACCTTATTCCACCAAACGTTCACTCGACATCATCTTCAAAGGTTATTCGTCGTACATCGACGGTTTCATGATCAACGATAAATTTTCGTGCATGATGTGCGGCATCGGCAATGATGCCATGGTGGCGCATGAATTCGCAAACAAAAAAGTGCGTGGCCTGAAAACATATCTGAAATTATCTGCCCTCAACTATTTCAAGAGCAAGCCTTATTCTTTTGCTGTTACCGCCAATGAGAAAGATATTTCCGTTAACGCATTCTTTGTAACTGTCGCCAATAGCAATCAATTTGGCAATAATATAACGATCGCTCCACGCGCAAGCCTGAATGATGGCCTGCTCGACTTCATTATTGTAAAAAAAATGCACAAGCTCATGTTGCCCTTTGCATTATTGCGGCAGATATCGGGTATCAATGCCGTCACCGCGTTGCAGCATTACCGCAATAACAGCAACATCGTGTACTTCCAGGCTGCAGAAGCAGTGATTGAAAATTTAAGCGACGCACCCATCCACATCGATGGCGAGCCGGTCGCGTGCACACGAAGCATCCGGATAAAAATTGTTCCTAAGGCGTTCCGGCTATTACAGCCTTCGCCTTAGGCGGTAAAGGAGCATCGACGAGTTTTGAAAATTCCTTGAAACATGCCTTGTTGTTGGCATTGTCGAGCGCTTCAAAAATGTTTCGCTTTTCCCTCTTTGTAAGATGAAAGTTGAGAGCAGCGCCGGCATCTTCCTTCTGCGGCACGTACTGGAAGCTGATGCGTTTGAAGTCATCACCCATTGACTCATGCATGAGGCTCATGAGGTCGTTCTGGTTATAATCCTGCATTTTATACCAGTTGAACTGTAGAAGAAGCAATGGCTTGGTGAACAGCTCGGTGATATTCGTTGATTCATACGGATGGTCCCACCCGCCTTTCACCCTGTCGCGGATGTGTATCAGCACAACGCCGGATGTGTTTTCATCTATCCACTCCCTGAATACCTGTATAAAGCGGACGGCCATTTCCTGTCCGTAGTTATCGCGAAGCCCCGCATCCATCACATCAATTACCGGTTTGCTCGGCAGCCACACGTTGGGCAGAACATACGGGAACGTAGCATTCATGCGAAGAGCGGTAAGCAGCCGCATATTCATGGGATCCTGTTTCTTAAACATCGCCCTGAAGTCTACGGCATCGGGATCGATGGGTTGTGCGAGGCTCGAATCGTGCGGTGGCCGCATCAGGAAGCTGACAGGCTGCGTGCTGATGATCATTTTTCGTCCGTCGCGGGTAATGACCGAATTGAAAAACATCAACGGTATTTTCGCGTCTCTTTCTTCCGGCTCGATATCCTTCAACTGCCTGTTTAGAAAGCCACGTGTGTTGAAGTCCAGCTTCTGCTCGAATGCGTAGCCCCTGTCTTTTACATATTCATAATCGCCCACACTGAATTTTTGGGCAGGTGCGGCAAGGTCCCTCGCCACAAAAGAAGTGAAAATGGAATTCAGCAGATCCTGCGAAATGTCTTCAACATATTTTCTGTCGCCGGGATCAACGCCTTTCTTTTTCCGGTTCACCAGTTCGCGATAATAGGAAGCCCCCAGCATGCCGCCGGAGGCGCCGGTGATCATGAATGTCCTGTCCATGAGGTTGCCGCCGCAAACGCTGTCGAGGCGCTGCAGCACATTCATCGTGAAGGTTGCACTCCTGTTGCCACCGCCGCTGGTGGTGATGAGATAGAGATAGGGTCTTTCAGACTTTTGTTTTGCTTTCCATTTTTCGAGGATGGCGATCATGTTCTTTTTGTCGCGTTCCATATTCTCTTCGCTGCTCAGCTCGAGTAACGTGGGTTGATCGTAGTGCGGGCGCTCATCAACATTCGTATAATTTAAACCGTAGGCGCGGTTGCTTGGATCGATAATATTGTATTTGAACAGCAGGTTGAGAACGAGTACAAAAAGTATAAGGAACGGGATGCTCCAGTTTTGAAGAAAATAAGAGAAGGCGCCCGAGATGGCGATCAGGATCGCGAAAAACACCGTAATGCCGGCGGCGGCAGGCAACTGAAAATAGCGGCTGTCGAGCCAGAAACCAATAAATATCAGGAACAGGAAAGAGATAAATATGCACACCACCGCCGCAAGATGGTGACGGCTGAAAATCGTTTCAATGAATTCCCTGCTGTAATGCGTGACATCGCGCGTTTTTTTCACTTCAAACTTTGCATTGAGGTACCATTCCACTTTTATTACCCGGCTCTGGTAAATTTTTGTTTCGGAAGGTTTGTACAACTGCTTGAACAATTTTGGATTGCTCATTACTGGAGCGAGTGTGCGGATGATTGATTTATCGGCACGAAAAAAATAAAGAAAGGAGATAATGATGAGGATGATCATGCCCAGCACGAAGCCGGCGATGGAAAGTGTAATGTCGCTGGCAGTCATCAACTCTTTTGTTCTTGCAAAAGTGATGGTCTCAAAGAAATAATAGAGGAGAAACAGTAAGGGTATGATAGAATTATTGATGCAATATTTGAGAAAAGGATTGGAGGTGGTTGCAAGAAATCGAAAATGACGGCTGAAAAGGATGAAGGTGGTAATGTTCCAGCTCATGATAAATACACCTATCGCCAATCCCATGATGGCGGCGCTTGCGGGACTAACCTCGCCCAGGTATTCGGGAGCGAGGAAAAGTGAGTCGGCACCATATGTGTTCATGAACGTTCCACCAACTGTGGTGAAGAGAATGACCCAGAATACAAGGAGCACCTGGAATCTTTTTAAATGCAGGAGCACCAGTTGTATGGGGAACGAATGATATAATCCTTTTATGAACGCTTTCATCGTTGAGCGCCTCTCCCGTAAAATAGCAAAAGTTATTATCTTCTCCTAACAAGGTATAGGAGGCTGAACAGGCTAAGTGCGAATAACATGCCGGTAACCTGGTGCAACTGGGCCATCCATTCGAAAGTACCCCATTTGTTGGGCTGTATGCCCGGGCTGAATACCAATGAAGCCACGCCTAAAACGACCTGCGTGAGCACGAGTACGACCGGAATTCCTTTCAATCTGTTAAAATATTTGGTTGAGGCCGGCAAACGGTACAGTTTAACGGAGAGAATAAGGGTAAGCACCAGGATCAGGTATGCCAGGTTGCGATGAACGAAGTGAATCGTAATCTTATTTTCGATAAAGTTGATGAGCCAGGGCGATGCGGCGAACAGTGAAGCGGGAGCAAAGGCGCCGTTAATATCGGGCCAGGTTGGCGCAGCCGCTGCTGCTTTGTGACCGGCCATCAGCGCGCCAAAGATGAGTTGCAGCGTGGTAAGAATGATAAGTGTTTGCGTAAAGGTGCGGAGCTTTGGCGCGGTTACCACCTGGTTTTTCGGAATGATGAGGACGAGGAAAAACCAGAAGGCGTAGGCGATGAGTCCCATGGCAAAAATGAAATGCAGGGCGAGTCTTGTTGGTTTCACGTATACGGCATCGCCGGTTAATCCGCTGGCCACCATTATCCATCCCACTGCTCCCTGCAGCGCACCCAGCAGGAACAGGGTGATCAGTGGTTGTATCATTTCGGTTTTGAGATACCTTCTGACAAGTAAATAAATGAACCCGATGATGAATACCACTCCTATCAGCCTTGCCCAAAACCTGTGCAGCCACTCCCAGAAGAAGATGAATTTAAAATCGGCTAGTGTAAAACTGGTGTTGAGCAGTTGGTATTGCGGCGTTTGCTGGTATTTGTGGAATTCGGTGAGCCAGGCATTTTCGTTAAGCGGCGGTATTGTGCCGGTGATGACGTTCCATTCGGTAATGGACAGTCCGGAGCCTGTGAGGCGGGTCACTCCTCCAAGTACTACCTGGATGATGAGCATGATGATTCCGATTCCTATCCAAATGGCAACGGGCCGGTATGAGCTTTTCATAATGGACGCAAAGGTAAGGCGGGGAGGCGGGAGACGGCAATGGGCAATGGGCAATGGGCAATGGGCAAACGTGAGACGTGAGACGTGAGATTTTTTTTCTTCTATTTAACCTCTTATATCCTCTTCGATTTCGGCTTCACTTTCAACCAAACAATCCAGTCCCCAGTTGAAGCTTCTCCTGTGATACGGCGACGGCCCGAACTGTGCGATGGCCTGCCGGTGCTCATAAGTACCATACCCTTTATTCGTTTTCCACTTGTACGAAGGATAAAATTCGTGAAGGTTTCTCATGTACTCATCCCTGTATGTTTTCGCAAGTATGCTGGCGGCAGCAATGGACGAATAGATTCCATCTCCTTTAATGATACATTCATGCGGTGTACGCCTGTATTTCGTAAAACGATTGCCGTCGATCAGCAGCAATTTTGGTCTTTTCTTCAATTTATCGAGCGCGAGGTGCATGGCTTTGAAGGAGGCCTTCAAAATGTTGATCCTGTCTATTTCCTCATGATCCACCCTGGCTACGCTGTAAGCCACCGCATTTTGCTCAATGAAGCTCCTGAGAATGTCCCTTGTTCCTTCCACCACCTGCTTCGAATCATTCAGCAAAGGATGATAAAAGTCGGGCGGAAGTATCACTGCTGCGGCAAACACCGGTCCTGCGAGGCATCCTCTTCCTGCCTCATCGCATCCCGCTTCGACCTTTACAGACTGGTGACTTATCTTAAGCAATTAGACTTTTTTTCAAAAATAGAGAATGAAGGTTTTCTTTTAATTGGAGAAAGTGGTTTTTATAAAGACAAGTTATACACATTAAAAAGATCAGCAATTGGTCCACCCCCGGCGCTTCGCGCCACTCCCGCCAGCGGGGGAAATTTCTCCTCTCACGTCTCACCTTTCACGCTAAAGCATTTCCGCAAAAAAGCGTTCTTTCCTCTCTTTCCATTCACTTCTCAGCAACGAAAAATAAATAGTGTCCCTCCTTCTTCCCGAATGCATCTGGGTGTGGCTCCTCAATACTGCCTCGGGTATCATCCCCACTTTCAGCAATGCGGCCTTCGCCTGTTCACTCAGCACATCGGTTTTCGCTTCCACCCTTTCCATTTTCATCACTTCAAAAGCATAACAGAGGAGCGCGAACTTTACGTGCTTGTTCACGCCCATGCCCCTATACTCCGCACCCAGCCAGCTCCATCCTATTTCTATTCGACGGTCGAAAAATGAAATGTTCCCGAAGCTGGTGCTGCCGCAAATCTCCTTTGTGTCTTTATCTGTTATCGCGAATGGCATCCTCTTCCCTTCTTCCCTTTCTCTGATCGCATCGTCTACCCACTGCCTCATTTCATCTTCTTTACCCAGGTCCTTGTAGAAATATTTCCAGGTTTCTTCCGACTTCGCCAGCTCCAGGAAAGCAGGCAGATCCTCCCGTTGCAGCGGCCTCAGTATAACCCTGGTGGTTTCAAGTTCAAAGTTTGCAGGAAAATATCTTTTGAATTCGTCTGATGGAGTAGCCATATCATTTTTTTAGATCCGGCACCAATATATAGAAAACCGTCTAATGCGCGGCCTCCCATTCGCCGGCTCCTTTTCTAATCATTACCGGCTCATCGCCAGTACAGTCGATAACCGTGGAGGGCACCATGCCGCCAATCCCTCCGTCGATCACCACATCCACCAGCTTATTGAAATTCCGGTAGATGAGCTCTGGGTCCGTATATTCTTCCACCATCTCTCCCGGCAACGATACGCTCAGCACCGGCCGCGCCAATTCCTTTACAATGCTCCGGGCAATGTTATTATCCGGTATCCGCAGGCCCACGGTGTCTTTTTTACTCTTCAGTAATTTCGGCACCTCTTTACTCGCCGGCAGGATGAACGTGTAGGGCCCCGGCAGGTATTGCTTCAACATCCTGAAGAGCGACGTAGGTATGTTTTTGACATACCTGCTCATGTCGCTCAGGTCATAACACACAAATGATAGCCGCGCCCTGGCAGGGTCTATGTTCTTGATCCTGCAAATCCGCTCGATGGCCTTCGGCTGGCGGATGTCGCAACCAAGGCCATAAATGGTATCGGTAGGGTAGATGATGACGCCGCCTCTCGACAGGATGTCAACTGCCGTTGAGATGTTGCGGGCCTGGGGATTCTGCGGGTGAATGGGCAAATACATATGACCAATTTAATATTAACTTTGTGCGAAATTTTTTGTGATGCGTCTCCAACCTATTGAGAAGATAGGAACTATAAGCGACCACGACTTCAAAAACAACTACTACAAACGGGGAATACCCGTGGTGATGAAAGACCTCGCCAGGCAGTGGCCCGCTTATTCTAAATGGACCTGGGATTATTTCCGGGACATCGTGGGCGACAAGGAAGTGGGCATTTACAACAACATCAAAAGTGATGCCTACACGCCGGTCAATAAAGCAGACGATTACATTAGCTTTGGTGAATACATTGACATGGTGCGAAAAGGACCGGCGGGATGGAGGATCTTTTTGTTCAACATCTTCAACCACGCGCCACAGTTAACAAAAGACTTTACCTGGCCCGACAACCTGATGAAGGGCTTCGTAAAAAGAGTGCCGATGCTGTTCGTGGGCGGCGCCTCCAGCATTACGCACATGCACTTCGACATAGATATGTCGCACATCCTCCACACGCAGTTCGCCGGGCGAAAGAGAGTTCTGCTTTTTCCGTACGGGGAACAGCACAAGCTTTATCGCAAACCCTTCGAGGTGTTGAGCATGGCCGATTTCAGCAATTACCATGTGGGCAACGGAACACCCGATTATGATAAATTTCCCGCGTTGCGCCTTGCGCGAGGCTATGAAGTGATACTTGAACACGGCGACACGCTCTTTATGCCCGCCGGTTTCTGGCACCACATGGAATATCTCGACAGCGGATTTGCAATGAGCCTGAGGGCGGTTCAACGAAATATTCCCGGTATTGCGCAGGGAGTTTGGAACCTCGTGGGTATGAGAAATATCGACACGCTGATGAAGAAAACAGCACCACACTGGTGGTACGATTACAAGCAGGAAAAGATTTTAAAATCGGCAGAAAAAGTGATGTCTGTGTC
>CBIGXK010000020.1:0-22657 GCA_966193805.1 uncultured bacterium
ATCCGAAAGTGCTTGAAAACTGCAACATCGATCCCGAAAAATATACCGGTTTTGCCTTCGGCATGGGCATCGAAAGACCCGCACTGATGAAATACGGTATAAACGACATCAGGCTGTTCAGCGAAAACGATATCCGTTTCCTGCGGCAGTTCACTTCAGCTATTTAAACATCCTGCTTGAACACACTACCATTGATATGCGTATGCGGCGCCGGAACCATGGGCGGAGGTATCGCGCAGGTTTTCGCGCAGCATTACTACCCCACCATTCTTTACGATGTTAACCGCGAAATGCTGCACCGTGCGCAAAGCGCCATCACAGACAGCCTGCAACACCTTACCGAACGCCATAAAATTAATGCAGAAGAAAAGGCGGCCATCCTGTCGAAAATAAAATTCACCAACAACATCAACGATTGCAGGGCGAACCTGGTTATCGAGGCGGTGGTGGAAGATGCGGCGGTCAAATCGCAACTGCTAATCAGACTCGCAGAAATAAATGATGCCACCACCACGCTGGCCACCAACACTTCGTCATTACCGGTATCGTTGATCGGCGCAAACCTGCCCTTCCCCGAAAGGTTTGCTGGCATGCACTTTTTTAATCCTGCACCGGTGATGAAACTGGTGGAAGTAGTGACCACCGGAAACACGAGCGCCGAAACGGTTACCTTCATCAGCGATGTTATTCGCACACTGGGAAAAACACCGGTACTTTGCAGCGACTCGCCGGGGTTCATTGTGAACAGGGTGGCCCGTCCTTATTATCTTGAAGCGCTTCACCTTGCAGAAAACGGTATCAGCGATATTGAAACCATCGACCTGCTCATGGAAGCAACCGGTTTCAAAATGGGCCCGTTCAGATTGATGGACCTCATCGGCAACGACATTAATTTTTCTGTTACGTCGATCGTCTATAACGCGCTTGGCAAACCGGCCAGGCTGAAGCCTTCATCGTTACAGGAGAATAAAGTAAGGGAAGGATCGCTGGGAAGAAAAACAGGAAAGGGCTATTATGAATATCCGGTCAGATAACAACATGGCAGCAGTGCACCCGCCTTCATCAGTGTTGGTAACGGGCGGCACCGGCCTGGTGGGGGCATACGTCATCAGGGACCTGGTTGAGCGCGGGTACACCGTAAAAGCAATCCGGAGAAATGGGTTCCTACCCGCTTTCATCGACCAAAAAATTTTCGATCAGGTGCAATGGCTCGACGGTGATGTGCTCGACCCCTGTGCACTCGGAGAGGCCATGGAAAATACCGATGCGGTGATCCATTCGGCAGCCATCGTTTCTTTTCACAAAAAGGACCGGCAGCAGATGTTCCAGGTAAATACCGAAGGAACCGCGAATGTCATCAACATGGCCATCGAAAAAAATATTAAGAAGTTCATCCACGTAAGTTCCGTTTCAGCCATCGGTAAAAAAAATAATGGCGAACGCGTAACAGAAGAATATAAATGGAAAGACGACAAGCACAGAACGGGTTATGCCGTCAGCAAGCACCTGGCTGAAATGGAAGTATGGCGCGGTATCGCGGAAGGCTTGCCGTCGGTCATCGTAAATCCTTCCACCATACTCGGGTACGGCGATTGGAACCGCTCGAGCCTCGCGCTGTTTAAAAATGTTCATGAAGGCTTTTCATGGTATTCCAAAGGCGTTACCGGCTTCGTTGATGTGGAAGATGTGTCGAAAGCCATCGTGCTGTTGCTGGCAACAAACATCCACTCGGAGCGTTTTATTGTAAGCGGCGATAACTGGAGTTATAAAATGTTGCTGGATACGCTGGCAGACGGATTTGGAAAGAAAAAGCCCTACCTTGAAGCAACGCCATTACTTGCCGGCATTGCATGGAGGTGGGAAAAAGTTCGTTCTTTTTTCAGTGGAAAAAAACCATTGCTTACGAAAGAATCCGCTCGCGTGGGACGTGGAAATACGCAATTCGACAGCAGCAAATTACTCAGGACGCTTCCGGATTTCCGGTTCACCGATCTTCATCAGACCATCAAAAAAGCATGTTCCAGCTATATGAAAAACATTACCCTGTTGATTACGGCCCTTTGCCTCTGCTTCTGCTGCCTCGCACAAAATTTCGTTATTGCCGGAAAGGTGATTGATTCCGCTACCAGCCTTCCCCTGAACGGCGCGTCGGTGTTCGCACAGAATACCACGCAGGGAACCATCAGCGGCGAAGACGGTAATTTTATGATCAGGTTGCCGAACGGCGGCTACGACCTGGTCTTCTCTTACACAGGGTATGAAACGAAAACATTACGCATCAGCAACAGCCAGCTTCCCGGCGATTCGTTCGTTGTTGCCTTGCCGCAAATTGACCAATCGATGGAAGCTGTAGCCATCGTCCTTTCAAACGAGGTAACCGATGGCTGGGAAAGATTCGGACAATTCTTTTTGGACAATTTTATCGGCACCACTCCCAATGCGGCACACTGCACGATATTAAACCCCGACTCGCTTCACTTCTACTACACAAAAAATAAAAAGCGCCATCGGTTGAAAGTGACGTCGCCCGAAGATATTTATGTACGCAACGAGGCGTTGGGTTACCTCGTACGCTACCGGCTCGATTCGTTCAGTTACGATTACAATTCCAATATCAGCCAGTACACCGGCTATCCGTTCTTTATTGAATTGGATACAACGCAGGAAGTGAAAGACGAATGGAAAAAGAACCGGGCAAGAACTTATCTCGGATCAAGACTTCATTTTATGTCGGCCCTTTACGACAGCATTGTTACCCAGGAGGGCTTCACGGTGGAAAAGATGGGCGCAAATTTCAAGAGCGTCAAAGGAAGTGTGCTGGGTGACCTGTACGACAGCACGCTGTACCAGGCAGACAGCAATACGGTTGTCATCAACTGGGATGGCAGGTACAGGATAAGTTATAAAAGTGTTTTCCCCGATCCGGAATTTCTTAAAGAGTTTAAGTTGCCTGCCAACACGCGCAGCCAGGTTACTTTGCTGGATGTGAATGGTGGATTTGCAGTCGAGCGAAACGGATACTTCTATGAACAATACGACGTGGTTAACACCGGTTACTGGGCGTGGAAGAAACTGGCTGAGGCATTGCCTTATGATTACCAGTACGAATAGGCTACCCCATCACCTTCTTCCATATCTCCGGTATCCTTTTTACCCAAACAAGCTCTTTCATCTTTTTGGTTGCTTCTTCGGCAGGTGACCCGAAGTAAGCCTTACCGCCTTCGAGCGAAGCAGGCACCCCGCTTTGCGCATTCACTACGGCGTTATCGCCAATGGTAAGTGTTTTCGATACACCTACCTGTCCCCATAGAATAACACCATTCCCGATGTTAGTGGCGCCGGCAATACCTACCTGCGCGGCAATGAGGCAATTGGTGCCTATAACAGTGTCGTGCCCTATGTGCACCATGTTGTCGATCTTGGTGCCACGGCCAATGCGGGTGTCATGGCTCACACCTCTGTCGATCGTGCAACCAGCCCCTAACTCAACATCATCCTCGATGATCACTCTGCCGCAACTGTCCATTTTTTTATACCACACTTCCCTGTCTTTTTTAGTGTTGTAATAGAAAGCGTCGGAGCCGATCACCGTGCCCGCCTGGATCACAACATGATCGCCAATAATGCAATGATCGAGTATGGTGACATTGGGCTGTATGTGACAATGACTCCCAATCGTCACCTTATCACCGATGTATACGTTTGGCGAAATATATGTTGCTTCACCTATCACCGCACGGGGATTGACCGGCTCTTTCTGCGGCACGAAGGGTCTGTAGTGCCTTACAATTTTCAGGTAGGCTTCGAAGGGCTGGTCGTGAACAAGCAGCGCCTTCCCCTCGGGAATATTCTCCACTCGCTTGTTAATGATGATGAACGTCGCGGGCGAGTTGATGCACTTGTCGTAGTACTTGGGATGATCCACAAACACCACGTCGCCCTCTTCCACCTTGTGAATTTCATTGATGCCTGTAGCACGTGCCGCAGTGTTCCCTATGATTTCTGCTGACACCAGTTCTGCAAGAATTCCAATTGATACCGGTTCTGGAAATTTCATTTCTATCGTTTGAACAAAAGTAGGCTGAAAAGGCCGACCCTTTTCCACACACGAGTTTTAGAATGTTAATAAAATAAACCGAAATTTTTTTTTGGAAAGAAAAAATTCTTTTTAATATTGTGTAGGGAAATTATATTTCCTGTACTTACTAACCCATCCATATAATGATCCTCCTGATAGTTCAGGGGGATTTTTTTTGACCCTGCCTTCGCCGATTGATTAAATACTCCAACAAATTTATACTGCCAAAAAATGCACTTTATACAATAGGAAGAGTAATCGTAAACACTGTTCCATTTGCATCGCTCGAGTGTAAATACAATCTTCCCTTGTGTAAAGAAATGATTCGCTGCGCAAGCGCCAGCCCAAGGCCAAAGCCCTGCGTACCCACAGATTCGGAAGAACGGTAGAAGGGCTGGAATATCTTGTCCACCTCTTCCTTCTTAATAGGTTCGCCGTGGTTCTTTACGTCGATGATGGCGGATGCGTTGTTAAACGAAAGGTTAACCCGCGACGTTTGATCGGCCGAATATTTGCAACCATTTTCCACCAGGTTCTTTATGGAAATGTAGAGGAGGTCGGCGTTGCCGAAAACCAAAAAGTTGTTGTCTATTTCTGCAGAGTCATCGTACTCGAGTTCTACATTATAGGCGGCATTGATCTTCCTCATGTCGCCCATCACCTTGAACAGGATCTCGTCGATCCTTACCTCGTTCAACTCGATGCTTCCTTCAGATCCGGTTTTGGCGATCTCGAGAAGGCTCTTCGTGAGCTGCCTCATTTGTACCACGTCTTCCTGCACGGATTGCATCACCTGCCGGTATTCGTCGGTGGTACGGTTGCGTTGAAGGGTTACTTCGATCTGGCTGGAAATGGAGGTAAGGGGAGTAGAAAGTTCATGCGAGGCATTGGAGATAAACCTGCGTTGCGCGGTAAAATATTCCTGGAGCCGGTTGAGCAGGTCGTTGAAGGTGCTCGACAGTTGATTGAGCTCATCCTGGGTTTCTCCTGTTCTTAGCCTGTTCGATAAATTATGGGATGATATTTCATTCACCTCACGAATCATCTGCGCCACCGGTTTCAGCAACTCTTTCGAAAACACATGGCCGGCGAGCAACGAAATTCCGGTGCCGATCAGCATGGAGATAAAAAAGATGTGGCGCAACTGCCTTAGCTGCGACCATCCATCGGCATCGTAAGCCGAAACGACAACAACGATGCCGTCGCCTTCTACCGGGTAGTGAACGGCCATCGCTTCTCTTTTGCCCAGATTAAAATAATGTTCGCCTTTGGTGATGGCCGATGAAATGATGTCCTTCTTAATGTTGCTGATGAAGCTTGTATCGGCGGCGTACTTGTAGAGCATGTCGCCATTGAGATTGTAGATTTCGACGGTTCGATTGGGAAGCAGTAATGAGCTCACGTTGATCCGGTCGAGGAACGTTTTGCTGTTGCTGTTTACATAAGAAAATATCTGGGCGTTGTTATTGGCGCGGCCCTTCAGCCTTTTCTTGAAGACTTCCTGTCTTTCGAGCGAACTGAAGTAATAAACGGACAGGCTGACCAGCAGCAGGATAATAGTAACAAGGAGGGAGAACAGTAATGTTATTTTGTGCCTGGTTTTCAATCACGGCTCTTTAAGAATGTAACCTACCCCGACCTGCGTATGGATGATCTTTTTTTCATGATCATGATCCAGCTTTTTTCGGAGAAAGTTGACATACACATCGATCACGTTCGTTTTCGTGTCGAAGTCTATGTCCCAAACATTCAGAGCGATGTCGGCTCTTGAAACCACTTTGTTCCGGTTCCGGACCAGGTATTCGAGCAACTGGAACTCTTTCGCCGTGAGAGAAATTCCATTGCCGCCGCGAGATACCTCCTTACTGTCGAGGTTGATGACAAGGTCGCCCACTTTCAGAATATTTCCAACGTTTATATTCTGATAGATTCTTTTTAACAGCGCTTTTATTCTTACGAGCAGCTCTTTGAAGTCGAAGGGCTTCACGATGTAGTCATCTGCGCCCGCGTCAAAGCCTTCGATTTTGTCGTCTGTTGCGCTTAGTGCAGTGAGCATCACAATGGGGATGGAGGGATTCCTGTTCCTTATCTTTTTGCACAGGGTGATGCCGGACATACCGGGGAGGTTGATGTCCAGGATGATGAGGTCAAATTGTTCGTTCTCAAAAAGTCGCCTGCCCTCCAGGCCGTCATAGGCCACCTGTACCTGGTAATTTTGTTCGGTAAGGCCTTTCTTCAGTGAGTCAGCAATCTTTTTTTCATCCTCTACAAGTAAAATCTTGATTAGATCCATCGGGGGGCTTGTTCTTGAGCAGGCAAAACTCCTAAATGTTGACCCCTAAAGGTAGAAATGAAAATTAAAAATCTATTAAAATGGACTGATTTTCAGGACGTCAATCAAGCAATATTAGCCGCCCCGTAATCGTTTACCAAATATTCTAAATTTCTACAAACCAGAGCAATGCTCTATCATCCCGGCGTTTCTACGCCGGGATCTTTATTTTGCAGAAAATCAACCGATTACCTGCTGTGTCGTCAATGCCTCCTTGACGGAGCGGCACAACTGCTGGAAGCTGCCGGTTTTTTGGATATAACCGCAAGCACCCATGGCGAGAGCCATCTTCCTGTCTACTTCGGCATTGCTGGTGGAGTACATTTCGACGGGTACGCTTCTGCAGTGGTCAAGGCGCTTAATGTCTGCGAGACAGGCGAACCCGTTCTTAGCCGGCATATTGATATCCAGGAAGATGAAATCCGGGGTGACTCGTTCAAGTATGCTCATTGCCTCACCTGCACCGGTGGCGCTCAGGAACGTCCATTGATTGCCTACAGTTTCCAGAGCCGCCTGGAACAGTTCATGTTCATCAACATCATCATCAATGAGAAGAATAACCTTTTCCATTCTTGGCGATTTTGTTTTAGCCTGGCTTAAACGGTCTTCAGGCACGGTCGCAATAATCGTTTGATCAGACACCTATATAACAGTGTATCAATACAATAATTAGGCAAGTCAGCCGCGAAATTTGTAAGTGGGGTAAAAATAAACGCGCAACCATGCCGTACGTGGTTGACAATACAATTTAAAACAACTACCTTCAAAAAACAATAAAATGTTGAAAAAAACCTTGCCGGAACACCAGGCTTTGAATGACTAAATAATTTACTTTCTTTTGTAGTTCCTCATCCTCCCTCCAAGATCCGTGCAATCTCCCGTATTCATTATTCTTCGATAACATCTTCTGCTGAGACTACCCTGTCTTAAAGCATCATTTATGAGAATTGCACTGTTCGCAGGCATCCTGCTGCTATCGCTGTCCGCGCAATCGCAGAATGTCTTTGATCCGGCCGATGCCCTGACCAGGTGGGACTCCACTCTTCCGTTGGGATCACCGGCAAACCCCAACCCAGCCATAACCGGACTGCAGAAATGGGTAAGCGTTCCCACCAACAGTATCAGCGCCGGTTCGGGAGCGTGGGATGCCAGTTCCTACAAAGCCTATTATATTAATGTAAACGGCGTAAGGCTCGCGTTCCGGCTGAAATTCCCCTACAGCTATTCGAATCCGGACAGCGTCAATAAAAAATATCCCGTCATGCTGTTCTTTCACGGCGCCGGCGAGCCCGGCTGCGCAACGAACGGCGGCATTTATAATAACGAAAAACAATTGCTGCATGGCGGTGAATTGTTTCGCGACCGTGTTGACAATAACCTCTTCGACGGATTCCTCTTTTATCCGCAGGTTGTTGTTGAGGACTGCGCCAGCTACTGGCCAACGCAAAATGATGTGGCCGTGCTGGCTATTCTCGATTCGCTTGTCAAATATGCGAAGGCAGATATTGACCGCCTTTTTGTAGATGGCCTTTCCGATGGAGGAAGAACCGCCTGGAGATTCGCGCGCGCCCATCCGCAACGCGTATCTTCCATCGCTCCGTCATCCATGTCGGCAAGAGTGAGTCAGGCCGCGTTAAGCGTTATCGTACACATACCCGTGTGGTTTGCGACAGGTGGCCGGGATTCCAATCCGTCGCCGGAAGAGGCACAGGAAACACTCAATTTTTTCACTGACCTGGGTGGCGACATTCGTTACACCCTGTACCCGGAACTCGGGCACAGCGTATGGTATCAGCATTGGGGTGAACCCGACTTTGTGCCTTTCATGAATCAAACCCATAAGGCCAACCCGCTCGTGTTCTTCCTGCATGATGAGTGGTGCTCGCCCGGCACGATAGCCGCAAGGTTAGGATTAACACCAGGTTTTTATTCTTATGAATGGCGGCAGGGCGAAGCGTCCATTGCCCGGTCAACAAACGGGTCGAACACCGTTTTAGACCCTTCGGCAGTGACCAGTTTTGCCGGCAACGAAATCGTTGTCAAAGAATATGGAACCTATAGTGCAAGGTTTAAACGTACGGCTACCTCGGAATGGTCGGAGTGGTCGCCAAGGCCGATAGTGATCAGCGTGAAAGAAATTACACAACCGGGACCAATACGCGTATTGGGCATACACAGCAAAGTACTGCCCGCGCTGGACGGCAGTACAACCGTTCCAATTTTTTTAGATTCCGGATTTCTGAGTTACCGGTGGTACACTTCTTCGAGCACGACGGTAATCGGCAACGAGCAGGTTTTTGAGGCAGGCATAGGCAGTTATCGCGGACAGTATGATGAAAACTTCGGTTGCGGCTCATTGTTTTCTCCCGACTTTGTCGTAATAGATGCAAACGGATCGCCAAAGCCGTCACCGGCCGCTGATGTCGTTGGACTTCCGCTTTCGCAAACGGCCATTAAGCTTACATGGACCGACAATCCCTCGCCGGTCAACAATGAAACCAACTTTGAAATTTACAGGGGCACATCGCCGGGAGGCCCGTACCAGCTTATTCATATTACCCCCGCCGACATCGCCAGCTTTGAGGATGACGACCTGCAGCCTGGCACTTATTATTATTACCTGATACGCGCCGTGAATAACACAGGCGCCGCCGCCGCCAGCAATGAAGCCGGTTGCAAAACCATGGTCGACAACTCGCGGCCTTCGGCACCCACCGATCTGGTGTATGACGGAAGTTCGCTCACATCCGTTTCACTGGACTGGGACCGCTCATCAGACAATATCGGCATCAAGCGATACGACATCTACGTTAATGATGTTAAAACTTACAGTACAACGAGCTCTTCTTTTACTGTCAATAACCTCGACAGCCTTAAGTGGTACAGGTTCACTTTAAGAGCAGTTGACGAGTCAGGGAATGCATCGGCGCCCAGCCCGCAGGTGATGGGCTACACGCACCACCCGGGCTTAACATACAAATATTACAACGGCTCCTTTGATGAATTGCCGGATTTTAATACGCTGACGCCGGTGAGCACGGGAATAGCCACCTCCGTTAATTCCGGATCTTCCTTCAGAACGCAAGACGACAATTATGCAGTGCTCTGGGAAGGATATATTTATATTCCGGTTACCGGCGTATATACTTTCGCCACCATCTCTGATGAGGGCAGCAAAGTATGGATAGATGTTCCGTATTCTGCAGATGCAGTGCCCGTCGTAGATGCCGACGGGATCCATACTCCAAGTCTTATTTATGGAGTAATTCCCCTGTCAAAAGGCTATCACCGCATTGCAGTAGCCTATTTCGAAAAAACCGGCTCTGAAAGCATGGACCTGTACTGGGCCAACGACCAGGGAATATCCGGTGAGGAAATAGGAGGTGGATTTTTCACCTATACGGAAGTCGCAGGAATACCGCCGCTCACGCCGCCATCGGGTCTCACCGCAACAACCGCGGGCTATAACAAGATAAAGCTCGACTGGCAGGATAACAGCAGCAACGAAACGGCATTTGAAATACTGCGTTCGCTTGCGCCCGGCGGTCCCTATGAGGCTGCGGGAAGAATCGGGCCGAACAAATTAACTTTTACAGATTCTGCGCTTGCTTCGGCCACTACTTATTATTATAAAGTAAGAGTGATCGGATTGAACAGTGAGTCGCCATATACTGCGGAAGCGTTTGCCACCACGCTTCCCGCTCCCGGAACACCGGTAGCGCCCACAGCATTCGCCGCAGAAAATTCAACGACAACATTCATCTCACTGGGATGGATCGATAATTCCAACATCGAAACAAATTACCAGGTGTGGCGATCGTCGGACGATGGAAACACTTTTGAGCTGCTTTCCGCCATTCCCGCAAACAGCAATTCGTACACCGATGCAACGGTGTCCCCTTACGCGAAATACTATTATTATGTAGTGGGCGTAAACATGGCCGGCAACGGCGCTTCGAGTGACACCATCGGGGTCATCGCAGGAAATGATGCGCCGGTAATAGGAGACATCAATAACATGTTTATTAAAACTGATGTCTCAGCGTCGCAGGATTTCACGGTAACCGATCCGGGAGATAACCTGCATATCACCATCACCAACAAGCCATCGTTTATAGCGCTGCAGCACCTGACGGGAAACAATTACCGTATCACCCTCACGCCAAATACCGACCACATCGGATGGTACACACTTGCATTGAACGCGATCGACAGCAAAAATGCGATCACCACGAAAACCTTTACTGTATCGGTAGCCGATAAAAATACGCGGTCGGTGTATGTTAATTTTGGAAGCGCGGGTAAAACGGCGCCCGCACCCTGGAACAACTGGCTGGGTACTCGCGGCGCCAACAACATCATCAGCAACCTGAAAGACGAAAATAACCAGGTGACCCCATTCTCGGTGACCACGGTTAACGGCTGGTCGGCCACTAACGATCTCGGACATCTTACCGGCAATAACAGCGGGGCGGCTCCCGACTCTGTACTGCAGAGCGGCATTGCAAACAATGGAACACCGCGCCAGATAAGGATCGCCGGATTGAACAGTTCAAAAAGATACAACATCGTGTTCATCGGCAGCCGCAATGAAGGATTGAATGCCGAGACGAGCTACGCCACCGGTACGCAATCGGCAACGGCCAACGCCCGCTACAATACCAACACAACGGCCAACCTCAACAGCCTTGTTCCCAACACAAGCGGGGAAATAACGATAACGGCCAGCCGCATAAATGGTTCTTCTTTCAGTTATCTCAACGGACTTGTTATTGAAGAATATGAACCGGAGATAATGCTGCTGCAACCACTGAACCTGCATGCCGAAACGGTTGATAAAACAACGGTCAATCTTAGCTGGTCCGACAGAACGAATAATGAAAGCGCTGAAAATGGTTATGAGATCACCGTTGCCAAAGACTCATTGTTCACGACCAGCAAGACTACCGTTAATTTGCCGGCCAATACAACAACCTACCAGGTTACAGGATTGCAGGCCAACACCAGGTATTGGTTCGCGGTTAGAGCCGCGTCGGTTGGAACCTTTTCAGAATACAGCAATCGGGTGTCTTCAATTACGCAGGCGTCCCTCGTTTACGTCACCTTCAACGTTGATTTTCCGAGTGAGCCGGCGCCGTGGAACAACACGGTTGCGCAGCCCACGTCGCCAACAACTTTTTCGAATTTGAGGAACGACGCGGGACTCAATTCAGGGCTGAGGCTGCGAATCGAGCAGATATTCAATGGCGAGTTTACCGCTGGCATGAATACGGGAAATAATTCCGGCGTAGCTCCCGATCTCGTGCTGCAGTCGGCGTACTGGCTCGACAAAATGCAGATATCGTCGATGAGACTGTCGGGTATGAACCAAACAAGGAAATACCGTATCGGTTTCGTTGGAAGCTCAGGTCCGGTGGGATGGTTCAGTGGCAACTATACCGCCACATACACAGTGAACGGCAAAACGGTGTACCTCAATTCATGGAACAACACCAGCAAGATTGTTTATATCGACAACATTAGGCCAGATGAGAATGGCGAGGCCCTGCTGCTCTTCTCTACAACCGAAGCGGCGCAATGGGCATTTAATTCGGGGGTGATCATTGAAAACTATTTCGATGGAAAAATTCCCGGCGAACTCATTTTGCCGATCGAAGAAAAAACCGATTCGCTGCGCAGCAGGAACAGGGATAAATTCAACCGGATATATCCTAATCCGTTCCACGATGCGGTTACGATCGATTTCAACAATGCCGAACGCGTTTATAAACTCACCGCTGCCGTTTACGACATATCGGGCAAACTGGTACATGCACAGGTCTTCGAAGATATTGTGCCGGGAATGAACAGGCTTAAACTGAACACAGAGCGTCTCAACCCGGCAAACAAAATATTCACCGTGGTATTGTATGGAGATGGGAAAATGCTGCTGATGGAAAAATTGATAAGACACTAGACCGATTGCCTATTTGATGTCGGATGCGCCTTCCTTCGGGAAGGCGTTTTCCTTTCTCAAAATGCGGTATCTTCATGTGCAGCTCGTACCCAAATAAATTAGAATGCATGATGAAAAAAACGTTTCAACAACTGCAATGGATATTTGCCATTTTTGCTTTTGCCCTTGCATCTGCCTGCGCGGAATCGCAAAGCCATCCGCAAACCGATGAACAGTGGACAGCGCTATTCGACGGAAAATCATTGGACGGATGGAAGCAGTTAGGCGGAGAAGCGAAGTTTACAGTAGAAGATGGAGAGATTGTAGGAACAACTGTAGCGAACACCCCGAATTCGTTTATCGTCACCGAAAAAGAATATGGAGATTTCATCCTGGAACTCGATATAAAGATAGATGACAGTGCAAACAATTCGGGGGTGCAAACCCGCAGCCATTACGATCCCGACGGCAATGACGGAAAAGGAAAAGTATTCGGACGGCAGGTGGAACTGGACCCTTCATCCAGGCGGTGGACCGGCGGTATTTACGATGAAGGAAGGAGAGACTGGCTGTATCCGCTTTCTTTACATCCCGGCGCACAGGATCAATTCAAATTGAACGACTATAATCATTTTAAAATCGAATGTATTGGCAATGAAATGAAAACCTGGGTGAACGGGAAAGCCACCGCGTATGTGGTGGATACCTTAGATAGCACAGGATTTATCGCGTTGCAGGTACATTCCACAGATGCCGCACACACCGGTAAGAAAGTACACTTCAAAAACATAAAGATCAACACGAACCCAACGCCCTCCGCGTTCGAGAAAGGAATTTACGTGGTGAACCTGCAACCAAACAGCCTGAGTGCCTATGAAAAAGAAAACGGATGGAACCTGTTGTTTGATGGGAAATCAGCAGAAAACTGGAAAAGTGCAAAAGACGAAACATTTCCTGAGAAGGGATGGAAAATAGAGAACGGCACACTTACCGTGCTTTCATCGGAAGGAAAAGAAAGCGCCAACGGCGGCGATATTGTAACTAAAAAGGAATACAGCGCCTTTGATCTTTCTTTCTTTTTTAAGTTGACACCAGGAGCGAATAGCGGTGTTAAATACTTCGTAACCCTCAATGAAGAAACGAAGGGTTCGGCCATTGGCCTCGAGTACCAGGTGCTGGACGATGAACGTCATCCCGATGCGAAGATGGGGAAGAATGGTAACCGCACGCTGGCTTCGCTATATGATCTTATCAGGGCCGACAAGCAGAAAAGATTTGTGAGGCCGCCGGGCGAATGGAACTGGGGAAGGATTGTTGTTTATCCCGATAACCGCGTGGAGCATTACCTGAATGGGGTGAAGGTGTTGGAATATGTGCGTGGATCAAAGGCGTATCGCGACCTGGTGGCGGAAAGCAAATACAAGATTTGGCCAAATTTCGGTGAGGCCAAGCAGGGACATATTCTTCTCCAGGATCACGGAAATGAGGTGAGTTATAAGAATATTAAGATAAGGGAGCTGTGAGGAGACGGGAGACGGCAAACGGCAAACGGCAAAGGTGAGACGGAAGACGGAAGAGGGTTTTCAGTTTTCAGTTTTAACTTTTAAGTTTTCAGTTTTAACTTTTAAGTTTTCAGTTTTGCGCGAAGCGCAACAGTATCCCCCGCTGGCGGGGGTGGCGCGAAGCGCCGGGGGTGGACACGGAAAAAACTAAAACCTGATCGTATCCGGCAGATACTTCGCCACGAGATCCTCGTAATAAGATTTCAACTGCTTCCAATCCGGAGGAACCGGCACCTTGGAATACAGGTCGTAAGGATTAAAGAGTTTCACCCACTTCAGCATCTCACGATCATGGTCATCCATGAGGTAACTGTATTCACCTTCGCGGTGCCAGGCGTAAAACGAGTGAAACCGCAGCATGTAAAGCCCTTCTTCCGGGAGATAATCCTTCATCATCTGGTACACATATTCATCATGCCCCCACGACATATGCACGTTCCTCAGACCACAGCCTTCACTGTAAACGCCGGTTGGCGTTTGAAGCTCGGGGCGATTATAGTCTGGGTTCAATTTAAAATATTCAGGATAAACGACTTTGTCGGAATACGCGCAGCCCACGGGAAACGTATCTCCTACCACTGCCCATTGCGGCTCACCGAAGAGGCAAAGCACTTTTCCCATGTCGTGCATGAGTCCGGTAGCTACCATCCAGTCGGGATGCCCATCGGCCCTGATCGCTTCTGAAGTTTGCAGCAAATGCTGAAACTGATCGAGGTCGGTGTCGGGATCGGAATCATCCACCAGCTCATTCAAAAAATCAAATGCCTTCCACACCGGCATTTCCTTTTTGTCGAATTTCAGGTAGTCGGCCTTTTTACCGAGCACAAAATCGTAGGTCTGGTAAGTATGATTGAGGCGGTAAAATTCTCTTACGGTATCCCGGGCAGGGTCCGCATAGTTCCTGTATTCCTTTTGCGACTTCGCAGGAACGTCGGGCTCGGGGTAACGTTCGAGCACGGCATTTTCCCATTCATCAAGGCTATTGAGCGGATTCTTTTCGTTTTGGGTAAACTCTTTGGTAGCTGCCATAGCAAACAATTTTAGCTGTTATCAAGCATTTAAAGTTCCGCTTTTTTACCGAGATAAGGAAGGCCGACCCCGATTTTTCACCAAAAATCAAGCATAAGAAACAAATAAAATTATATTGTGCTCCGTAAACGATAACCTTTTAACGACTGCCATGAATCTTTCAGTTGCCGATTACCTCGTCATCATCATTTACTTTCTTTTTGTGATCGGGGTGGGGTTTCTCATCAAAAAAAGGATCAAGTCGAGTAAAGATTTTCTCAGCAGCAACAGGAGCATTCCTCTGTGGATCACAAGCCTGGCGTTCATTTCGGCCAACCTGGGGGCACAGGAAGTACTCGGCATGGTGGCCTCGGGGGCCAAATACGGCATCATGACCGTTCACTTTTACTGGGTGGGCGCCATTTTCGCCATGGTGTTCCTGGGCGTATTCATGATGCCTTTTTATTACGGCAGCAAGGCACGCAGTGTACCTGAATATCTTAAGCTGCGCTTTGATGAAAAAACAAGAGGCCTCAACGCTGTTTCGTTTGCAGTGATGACGGTGTTTTCGTCGGGTATTTCATTGTACGCGCTGGCGAAGATGCTGGAAATTATCCTTCACTGGAACTTCGACATATCCATTTGGGTGGCTGCCGGCATCGTGATGGTGTACACGTTCCTCGGCGGACTCACCAGCGCGGTTTATAATGAAGTGCTGCAGTTCTTCCTGATCGTTTTGGGGCTGTCGCCGTTGGTGATCGTTGCCTTGCAGGACGCAGGGGGATGGGAAAATGTTAAGGCGCAGCTCGAGCCGAATATGACGCATGCGTGGAAGTACATGGGCGATGCCGATACGAACCCAATGGGCCTTCATTTCATGTCGCTGATATTTGGCCTGGGCTTCGTGATGTCTTTCGGCTACTGGTGCACCGACTTCCTGGTGGTGCAGCGGGCAATGATTGCCAAAAATATGAACGCCGCAAGGCGAACTCCCATCGTGGCCGCTGTACCCAAAATGCTGATGCCGCTGATCGTGGTGCTGCCCGGCGTGGTGGCCATCGCGCTCATGCAGCCTGCACTGCAATCGCACGGTTACGCGATACCGTCAGATGCCAACGGCCAGCTCGACTACACCATGACACTTCCATCGCTCATTGCCCATTATTATCCCAGCGGTTTGCTGGGCGTGGGCATCACCGCACTCATCGCATCATTCATGAGCGGCATGGCCGGCAATGTAACTGCGTTCAATGCCGTTTTCACATACGATATTTACCAGGCGTATTTCGTCAAAAATAAAACAGACAGGCACTACCTCGTTGTCGGGAAGTTTATCACCATTGCAGGTATTCTCATCTCCATCGTCACCGCGTACATCGCCAAGGGATTCAACAACATTAACGACTTTCTGCAGTTGGTGTTCGGTTTTGTGAATGGCCCGCTTTTCGCTACCTTCCTTTTGGGGATGTTCTGGAAGAGAACGACCGGTCATGGCGCCTTCTGGGGCCTTGTTGCCGGTACCTGTGCAGCCGCGGTTACCCATGGCCTCACCATTGCAGAAGGAAAGGGAGGATGGATCGCGCCGATTTATGAGATCAAGAGCGGTATGGGGCAGGCGTTCATTGTGGCCGGGATATCATGGATAGTAAACTTTTTCACCACGATTATCGTGAGCCTCATGACGAAACCCAAAAAAGAAGAAGAATTGGCAGGGCTGGTCTATTCTCTCACTGAAAAACCAAAATTCACAGCCGGAAAATGGTACCAGCGCATCGGCTTGCTGGCCATTCTGCTGCTGGCAGCTACAATATTGTTGAACATCATTTTCTTTTAAATATCGCTTATGCTTAACCGACTGAACGAACTGGCCTTTGTGATCGGCGCTTTCTTTACCCTTGTTGCCTTGATCCTCTTTGGCAACATCATTGCCGGCGGCGTATATGACCGCCTAAGCGTGTGGAGTGCAGCCGGTTTCCTCGTATTCGGGCTCGTGATGATGGTGTATCGTAACCGCGACAAATAATGCTATATGGAGGCATTTGCAAGGCCTTTCCGTTTCCTGATCTTCTCCATATTACTGATGTGGGCACTTTATTATGCGCAGGGTGTGCTGGTGCCGTTATGTTTCGGAGGGCTGTTGTCCATGCTTTTTGCGCCACTGTGCCGAAAAATGGAAGCAAAAGGCGTTCGACGTGGACTGGCCGCACTTGCCTGCGTACTGCTTTTCCTGCTGATCATTGGCGGGATTATTTTCCTCTTGTCCTGGCAATTCAATGACCTTGCAAAAGATATCACCGGCATAGAGCAAAAAGTAAAAGGATTTATTAAGGAATTCAGGCAATACATTCAGCAAACCTTCGGTATTTCTGAACAGCAGCAGCAAAAGCTTATGGAGCAGCAGCAGTCTTCCGGGGGAGGCAAGATAGCCGGCGCTGTTTCCGATGCCGTCGGGTCGCTCTTTTCCGTTATGGTGAACTTTGTACTTGTTGTCGTTTACTGCTTTCTCCTCCTCTTTTACAGAACGCACATCAAGGCATTCATCCTGAAGATATCAGGCGCCTCAAACAAAGAAAAGGCCGAGTCGATCATTAAAAAAGCGGGCAGCGTGGCGCAGCAATACATTACGGGCCTGTCTCTTATGATCGTGTGTCTTTGGGTGCTGTATGGAATAGGATTTTCGATTGTTGGCGTTAAACACGCCATTTTCTTTGCCATTTTATGCGGGTTGCTCGAGATCGTTCCGTTCGTCGGCAATATCACCGGAACCTCGTTAACGATCATCTCTTCGTTTGCACAAGGGGGTGAGATCAATATCGTTATAGGAATACTCGTTACCTACGGCATTATTCAATTCTTCCAAACTTACATACTCGAACCGCTTGTTGTGGGCGCCGAAGTAAATATCAATCCGTTAATTACCATATTGGTACTCGTTATAGGTGAAGCATTATGGGGAATAGGCGGAATGGTGCTTGCCATACCGTTAACGGGTATCATCAAGATCATCTGCGATCATGTGGATGTGCTGAAACCTTACGGTTTTCTTCTCGGCAAGAGCGTTGCAAAATCGAAAGAGCGCAAAAAAAGAAACTCCTGAGATGTATTAGATCAAGTTTTCCCTGAAGGTTATTTTAATTTCAAAGTATAAAGATTATATTTAATTTCAGACCCGTACCTACTAACCCCATTATCATGAAATTCCCCGATGCAGGAGTAAATATCCGGCAGAAAGTGAAACCTGGTCAAATTTCACTTAACCGATTGTCGATTTCAGAGGCAATCGAAATACTGCACAACAGAGCTGCTGCTTACTACCCCCTCAACTTCCATTCAAAATTTCTACTGAAGCTGCTCGCATCCATCGAATGGGTTCGCATGCTCGGTGTAACACCCGGAATGGACCATTACGAACGGCGCAAACTGAAGGTGTTCAACCTGCTTAACCTGTGTCAGCTCATATTCGGCTGCTTCATTCCACTCACGGCAATCTTTGCCGACCCGAAAATATCGGTGTTGGGATGGGTGGCGGCCTGCATGCCTGCCCTCGTTAGCCTGGTGGTCCTTTACCTCAACAGCCTTGGCGAAAAAGAGATCGGTACGCTCTCTTATTTTATTCTCTACCCTGTTATTACCAGCATCGTGTACCTCAGCGGCATGAACCTCGGCATCGAGCTTTTCTTTATTTTATACGGCATCCTTGCTGTGTTCTTCATACAGGATATCGGCCACATGATCTTCACGATCATGCTCTCGATGATCAGCTATTTTATCCTCACCGTTGTGTGGAGAAATTTTCAGTTCAAGCTGGAGGTGAACGGCTTGCTGTTTCTCTTTAATCATCTTATCGCTATCGTTTTTATCTTCTTCGCGCTGTACATGATCAAGAAAGAGAACACGAATTACCTGAAATTACTGAATAGCCAGGCCGATGAGCTGAAGGAGATCAACGCACTGAAAAATAAACTGTTCTCGGTAGTCGCCCACGATTTGAAATCGCCCATGTACGCATTGCGCAATATTTTTCAGAACGTACAGAAATATGATATACCCGCCCAGGACGTAAAGGCCATGGTGCCCGAAGTAATGAAGGACCTGAACTACACCACCAATCTCATGGAAAATCTTTTGCAGTGGGCAAAATACCAGATGAATTCACCGGACCTCTCGCCGAGCGAAGTGGACATTGCAGAGATCGCGGCTGATATTAGCTCATTAATGAACAGCCAGGCCGAATCAAAAAATGTGAACCTGGTCAATACCGTGGAAGAAAAAAACGTGGTGCTGGCACAAAAGGATATGCTGCGGCTGGTATTGAGAAACCTGGTGTCCAATGCCATCAAGTTTACTCCCGAGGAGGGATATGTAATTATCGGCACGGAAGAAAACCATGAATTTGTTGAGGTGTTCGTAGTGGATACGGGCATTGGAATAGACGAGGAACACCTGCATAAGATCTACAACAACAACTACTTCACCACACAGGGCACCGCTGCCGAAAAAGGTACCGGCCTCGGGTTGATGCTGTGCAAAGAATTTCTGACGCAGTGCGGCGGCAAGCTGAATATCACCAGCGAACCCAGCCATGGCAGCCGCTTTTCTTTCATGCTGCGCAAGAAAGATTAATGCGCTAATTCCATTCGCTTTGTAATAATTTTCATGGAGCCGCCGTTATACGGTTACGATATCCTTCAAAAATCAAACACGGAGCCCCATGAAAAAGTTGGCAGGAGCCCTTGTTTTCTGTTGTTTTATTTTCATAATCAATGGGAAAGCGCAATTGAGAACAGCCATTGCAGGCGGTGCACAAATCTCTTCAGTACCCGGAAACAGCAGCCCCCAGTGGGATACGCTTAATCACACATATTCATCAAGAACAGGCTTTCATGTTGGTCTTCTTGCCGAAGTTCCCTTCTTTAATTCGGGCAGTGTCTATTTCCGCACGGGCATGATCTACATCAATAAGGGTCGTAACTATTCTTCAAATATCGACACGGCGAGCGGTCCGCTGAGCAGCGTTAAAGGGCGCCAGTATGTGAATTACATGGAGGTCCCCATCAATATTCTTTTTAAAAAGGAAATCGGTAAAAAAACCAGTCTCGTGCTTGGCGGCGGACCGTATGTGTCGTTCCTCTTCTCCGGCAAAGAGGCCACAAACATCTATTACAAAAGCGGCGACGTTGATAATATAGAAAATACGAGCCTGAAGGTGCCGCGTTCGCAGGGCCGTTATAACAACGTTGACTTTGGTGTAAACGCCTTCGCAGGTGTTGAATTTGGAAGAGTGTTCCTGAACGCCAACTTCAGCAAGGGGCTCAGTGATTTTTATGCCACCAATAATAACACGGGCAGTTTCAAACACCAGGTAGCAGGCGCCACGCTCGGAATTTATTTAAGTAAAGATAAAAATGCCAACAGGCGCAAGAGAGACAGGGACAAAGACGGCATAGCAGACATTGATGATAAATGTCCGTTCCAGAAAGGCGGCGCCATCGCAGGCGGATGCCCGGATAAAGATGGTGATGGTGTTGGCGACACATTCGATAATTGCCCGAACCTGGCAGGTACTGCAAAGAGAAACGGATGTCCGTCGCCGGATTCCGACAAGGATGGGGTGAACGACGATGAGGATAAGTGTCCGGATGAAAAGGGTACGATCGGGAACCACGGTTGTCCCGAAATCGATGCCGAGCTGAAAACTGCCATCGAGGGCTATGCGAAACGAATTCAGTTTAAATACAAGAGTGCGGCGTTAACCGAACAGTCTAAAAAAGTATTGGATGAAGTGGTGAAGTTGCTGGAAAGAAATCCAAGGCTGAATGTGTTGATCGAAGGTTACACGAGCAGTGACGGCCGCAACCATAAAAAGATTTCACAGGCGAGAGCAGACACAGTGAAGGAATACCTGCGGTTAAAGGGAGGCATTAATGGCAACCGCCTCACGGCATTCGGTTTCGGTAAATCAAATCCGTTGAATAAAAATAAAACTGAGGCAGAGCGCGCGCTCAATCGCAGGGTTGAGTTGAAGATTGTGAATTATTAAGGTCCACCCCCGGCGCTTCGCGCCACCCCCGCCAGCGGGGGATACTGTCTTTGCGAGGCTTCGCGCCGTTGCGTGAAACCCTTCCGCCAACGGGGGATAGGCCACTTCATGGTTTGCGTATTCCCCTCTGGAGGGGGTGGTCCCGAAGGGACCTGGGGAGGACAGCGCCAGCGGCGGAAATTAACACGTAAACAAAAATCCCCCGCGGTGAGCGGGGGATACCAACTGCCTATCGTTTATACGACATGCGATATGAGAGAAAGATTATTCCGTACGTAAACTGCTCACAGGATTCATCAGCGCCGTTTTCAAAGATTGATAACCCACAGTAATAACAGTTAGTACAATCATCGCCGCACCGGCAAAGAAAAACACCCATCCATCAACATTTATCCTGTAAGCAAACCCATCGAGCCATGCATTCATCGCCCACCACGATAAGGGAAATGCAATAAGCATCGAAATAAGCATCAGCGCCATAAAATCTTTCGACAGCAGCATCATCACATTGCTAACACTGGCGCCGAGCACCTTCCTGATGCCAATCTCCTTCGTTCTCACTTCGGCATTAAATGACGCGAGCCCAAACAACCCCAGGCAGGAAATAATAATCGCCAGGCCCGCAAAATATCTCGACAACACAGCTATCCTTTGCTCAGCAATATATTGCGCCTGGTATAGCTCATCCAGGAAATTATATTGAAACGCATACCCCGGATTAAATTTTTTATATAGCGCCCCGATACTGGCGATCGTTCCTTTCTGATTTTTCGATTGTATCCTTGCCATAATGGTAGATGTCTGCTCAGGGTTAAACCTGAACACCAACGGCTGAATAGGTTCGTGAAAGCTCGACATATGAAAATCTTTCACCACGCCCACGATAGTCATTTCATTGTCCCATAATACCACCTTCGTACCCACGGGGTTCTTCAACTGCATCGCCCGTATTGCCGTTTCATTAAAGATCAGCTTGTTCTCTTCTCCTCCATACTTCTTCGAAAAACTCCTTCCCTCTTTCATTTCCATGCCGAGCGTTTCCAGCAGGTTATAATCTATCGCCCGTATTGCGAAATCAATTGTTTTTTCATTGCCTTTTCCGGGCCAGTTGATGCCATACGTTGATGAGCCCCCGCTATTTTGAAAAATATTCTGCTGCATCTCAGCGGCCATCACAACACCCGGCAGCTTATTCAATTCCGCCATAAAAGCCGATGCATCGGTGGCCAATGCGCCCTCCTTGTCGAAGTGAATGACGTTCTCCCTGTTATATCCAATATTCTTCGACTGAACGTACGCTATCTGTTTATAGATGATCGTCATCGACACCATCAGCACCAGCGAAATCATAAACTGGAAAACAACAAGTCCCTTCCGCGCAAACAGTTCGGTGATGGAACTTTTCAATTTTCCCCTGAACACAGCTATCACGCTGAACCCTGACATGTAAAATGCGGGGTAGCTGCCCGAAATGATACCGGTAACTAACGTTGCACCCAAAGCCACAAGCACCATTCGTAGGTCGAATGAAAGTGATATTTGCTTGCCCGTTAGCTGGTTGAAAGAGGGAAGTATGAGAAGAACGATAATGCATGCCAACAGCAGCGAAAGCAGCGCCATCAATATCGCTTCGCTCAGGAACTGGAACACCAGTGTCCTGCGGGTTGAACCGATAGCCTTCTTAATACCCACTTCTTTCAGC
>CBIGXK010000021.1:0-22039 GCA_966193805.1 uncultured bacterium
CTTCAGGGTTCTTCGGAAACGGTTTTGGAAAAGCCCGGCCACCTGTTTGTGCGCGGCGTGCAACCGGCCGATTACGAACTCAAAACGGCAACCGGCAATGCACAGCCATTGCTCGTGAATGTCCAGCATCTTGAAGGGTCGCCGGAAATTACCGTTCAGCTCGACAGAAAAATTATCTTAAAGGAGAAAGTGGAACAGGGGAATTACGAATTCGAAGCGTTAATGCCGGCGGTGCCCAATGTAAAACAAAGCCGTTACAGGATCCTGGAAGATGGTAAGCTGATAGAAGAAGGTATCGTGAAACGGTCGAAGCAGAAACTGCAAACGCTCGCCGACTATGTGGACACGCGCCTGGGTACCGCACATTCGCGCTGGATGATTGCGCCGGGCCCATGGATGCCGTTCAGCATGGTGAAGATGAGCCCCGATAACCAGAACCCGGGATGGCAGGCGGGCTATCAGCCAACATTTGAAACTGTGGGAACATTTAGCCATATACACGAATGGACGATGGCCGGACTCGGCATTTTCGCATCGAACGGTAAGCTCGAAACAAAAATTGGAGACGAGTTGAAACCCGATTCGGGATATCGCTCACGAATCAATAAAAAAACGGAAGAAGCGCCGATCGGCTATTACAAAGTGCGGCTCACCGATTATGACATTAAAGCGGAAGTGACGGCAACGACGCGCTGCGGTTTCGAACGTTTTACTTTTCCAAAAAACCGTGACAGCTCCCGCATTTTGCTCGATTTGCACGTCCCCGCCGAATATGATTACCAACTGAAAGAAGTAAAAGTCAGAAAGGTAAGCGATTATCGCATCGAAGGTTATTCTCACCAGCTTTCGCCCGGGGTGTGGAGTACGGATGCGTCGCAGGATTACACATTGTACTTTGTTGTAGAGTTCGACAGGCCGATACAAGCTGTTGGCGGCTGGATCGACGACAAAATTTTTATGGGCGACAGCCTGCAGGCCGGCAATATTAAAAATGCGGGATTATTCGTTCAGTTTGATACAAAACGAGACACGGTGGTGCAGGTGCGATCGGGTATTTCCCTTGTAAGCATTGCCAACGCCGATTTGAACCTGGAAACAGAAGTGAGGAATCCCTTTAACTGGAGCTTCGACGCCGTTCGCCAGCGCCAGGTGGATACCTGGAACGGTATCTTTAACAGGGTGAAGATTACCACCGCCAACCGCCTCGAAAAAGAACGTTTCTACAATTCGATGTACAGATCCATTGGCAGCCGTAATATTTGGAGTGATGTTAACGGTGAGTGGCGCGGCACGGACGGCAAGGTGCAAAAACTGGAAAACGAAGATGACGTTGCGCTCGGTTGCGATGCATTTTGGAACACCTTCTGGAACCTGAACCAGTTGTGGAACCTGGTTACGCCCGAATGGAGCAACCGCTGGGTGAATTCGCAACTGGCAATGTACGATGCGTACGGCTGGCTGGCCAAGGGGCCCGCCGGCATGAACTATATTCCTGTAATGGTAGGCGAACATGAAATTTCACAAATGGTATCTGCCTATCAAATGGGTATCCGCGGTTTCGATGCCAACAAAGTGCTGCAGGCGGCCATAAAAATGCAGACCATGCCTGCGCAAAAAGTGCATACGGGTTTTGCCGGAAACAGGGACCTGGTGCAGTATCAAAAGCATAAGTATGTGCCGTCCGACAGCGGCCGGTTTTCAAACACTATGGAGTATTCTTATGATGACTGGTGTGTGGGCCAGCTTGCAAAATCGTTAGGGAAAACAGACGTTTTCACTAAGTTCAACGACCGCGGCTACTGGTGGCAGAACGCCATTGACACAGCAGGTTATTGCCACATGAAACTGAGTAATGGCGAATGGGTAAAAAACTTTGACCCTTTCAGGAGCGGCGCCAATAAAGAGTATGTGGAGGGCAATGCCTGGCAGTTAACTTTTTTCGTTCCCCAGGATGTGCCTGCTTTGATAGAAAAGATTGGCAGGAAGAAATTTGTTGACCGGCTCGAATGGGGTTTTGCTGCCAGTGAGCCGTGGCGCTACAATGGTATGAACGACCAGTATTGGGATTATCCCGTTGTGCAGGGCAACCAGCAGTCGATGCATTTTGCGTTTCTTTTCAATTGGGCAGGTAAACCCTGGTCAACGCAGAAGTGGAGCCGCTCCATCCTCGGCAGGTATTATGGTTACGATGTTGGCAACGCTTACCTCGGCGACGAGGACCAGGGACAAATGAGCGCGTGGTTGATTATGGCTGCCATGGGCCTGTTTCAAACAGACGGCGGCAGCAGCGCGGAACCGGTTTACGAAATTGCGAGCCCGCTTTTTGAAAAAATTGAAATTTATTTGGGTGAACGTTTCGGGCGCGGTAAAAAATTCACAATTCAGGCCGACGGGGCATCGCGTAAAAACATGTACGTTCAACAGGCAACACTTAACGGCCGCCCGTTAAACTCTTTCAAATTTCCCGCATCTGAATTGTTGAAAGGCGGATCGCTGATTTTAAAAATGGGCCCGAATCCTAACACAAACTGGGGCATTGAGTAGCATGCTAACTAGATCCGTAAAATGGATTAAGCTTTTTTGATGTCTATTGAATAGATGAATTTGTCTGACCGGTAATGTCCGAGATTATACTCTATCGGCCTGTCACCAATATCATAAACGAACCTTTCGCGCTGGAGAACGGGCTCCGCTGCGGGTATTTTGAGTTTCCTTCCGATACTCCCTGCCAGCTTTGCGCTGATGTTCTCGGAAGACCGCACCACCACGATTCCGTATTCCCGCTCAAGCATGGTGTATAATGGAATGTCAAAGTCGTCCTTTTCGTTCACGCCGATTCTCGGGTGGAAATAGCTTTCAAAATATACAATCGGATCGCCGTGCGTTCCTTTTAGTTTCGACAGCTTCAGCACTTTCCTGTTCTTTGGTATCCCAAAGAAGTCGGTGATTTTCTTTTCTGCCGCTACTCGCTCGATCTTGAGCTCCAGGTTAATGACATGAATGCCTTTTTCTTTCATCTCCTGGGTAAAGCTGTACCAGTGGTCGAGGCCGGTGGCCAACGGCTTTTTATTTGCTGTTTTCGTGCCAACACCTTTTTTCCTGACGATTAATCCTTCGTGTTGTAATTTGTTTGTTGCCTGCCGGATGGTATTGCGCGAAACACCCAGCCTGTTGGCCAGTTCCACCTCTTTTGGAAAAAAGGCGCCATTCCGGAATTCAGGGGCCACAATCATTTTTCTCAGCAATTCTTCTACCTGGAAATGAAGAGGGACCTTGCTGTTATGGTTGATTTGAAACTTCATTAGTTAGTGCTAATGTTCAAACATACCATTTTTTTCGGTTGCCGGAAAAATTGCCGTGGAAAACACTTATAACAACAAAGCTGCTACATTTTCACGAGCCTTCCCGAACCCGAGATATTTACATCTACTGCAGGACTGCCCCGGTAATAAACATCGCCGCTGCCCGAAATATGAACGTCGAGATTGTCCACAACCTTTAGCCTGATGGTTCCCGAACCGCTGGTTTGCGTTGTGGCATTGATAGCAGTAACCGATGCGAGATCCACATTGCCGCTGCCACTGATGGATACATTCAGTGAATTTGCCACACCATCCAGCGCCTCGATACTGCCAGAACCGCTGATCTTCGCTTCCAGGTGACCGGCGTCTACTTCGGGCACAGTTATTTTTCCCGAACCACTCACACGCAGACGTGTATTGTTGCCCGATAAGGTGTCCAACACCTGCAGCGAACCCGAGCCACTCACCGCAAACGAACGTACGGAAGGCGCCCTCACCGTCACCACTATTCGTTCGTGCGAGGTAACTTTTCGGTCGTCGCGCAGCCTGATCTTTAACTCGTTGCCGCTTATATAAGTTTGGATGACATCAATAATATTCTGTTGCGCTTGTATTTCAATTTCTGTTGCTTCCGATTCGATAAATATCATTTCGCCCGGTACCCCGAAGTCGATTTCAGAAAAGTCGCGTGGTACGCGTCTCGGTGACCAACGGCCCTTCCCCTATAACTTTTTTGCATGAGTTCATTGTTGCCAGCGCAATCATGGAGAGCAATCCTATTGTAAACTTTTTCATTCGTGTAATTTTATTTTTGTTGTTGAAGATATTTCTCAGAATTCGACTTTGTAATTGAGTACCGGTATCAGGCCTGCCTGGTAACTGTTCACGAGTTTTCCTTTTAACGGATCATAGTATTGACCGTATATGTTTAACCTGTTGGTGACATTTTGTATATCCAGCGACAATGTGCTGGTTAGATTTTTTCTGTTCCATTTCAGGCTTGCCCGCAGGTCTCCCCTGAAATAATCCGCGTTTTGAAGGGTGAAAGCCTCTTTTTCGATATATACGGTGTATCCCTTTTGCGACGACGCTTCCACGTTAACAGGAGTGGTGCGAAACCCGCCCGCATACAGGATCTTCACATTTACCCCAAAAGCACGATTCTTCTTCAATACCCACTCTCTGCCGCCAGTGAGGTTACCCGCGAAGTTTCCGTTGAACCGCGTGTTGCGTTCCACGCCATCCGATGCGGTATATCTTGACTGGTAGAACGATTGGTTGAACATCAGGTAATAGTTGCCGGTAAGATTTTTCTCGACAGAAAGGTCAACTCCGTAATTCTTTCCTTTTCCTGCATTGACCAGCGGTTCGGTCACGTAATCTCCGCGGATGTTTAATGTGGAAAAGGTAATGCTGTCGTAAATGCTGACGGGCACGTCAAACAGGCGCTGGTAATAGAGTTCGGCTTTCACGCGCAGCGTTTTATTGAAGGCGTGGCCATACGACAATACATAATGATGTGCCCTGGTAAATGAAAGGTCCTGGTTAGGATACAATGTTTCTCCTTCGGCCCCTGCTGCTTTTGCAAAGTAAACGCCCAGCGGTTGTATCTGGCTATGCAAGCCATATCCGAACGAAACTGAATTTTTTTCATCGATGGCATACCTGAGCGATGCACGTGGTTCGATGGAATGGGTGTTGTTAAGAAATAGTTGAAGAAAATGCGCGCCTGCCTGTACCAGCAATTTCGGTGTGGCCCGATACTGCCATTGTGCGAACGCCTGTAATGTTTGTGTTTTATCCGACGTATTGATCCTTTCGATAACCGGTTCGCCGGGATGGTCCCACGACCTGTTAAAGTAATCATAGGTGATATGATTGAACACGATGCCGCTCCGCATGCTGCTGCGGTTGCTGAACCTGTGATTCAGCGTTGTGCTGACGATCCATTTTTTTGTTTTGTAAAGGTTCCTGAAACTGTTCAGCAGGCTGCCGTCTGCTTGTGCATACCGCTCATCGTAAAGGTTATCGGTGTAAGCGTAAGAAACCGCCGATTTCAGTTGCGAACTGCTGCCGATTCCGATCTTGTGGGTGATGCCTGATGCCGCTGTGTTGGCCCGGAACTTTCCGCCGTAACGGTCGGATTCTTCTTCCCACTTGCCCGGATCCGTTTCGGTTGGTTCTTTCTGATCGCTCAGGCCACCGAATCCAAAAAAGGTGAATTCACCTTTTCTGCCCGTGGGCAAATAAATATTAAAAGAAAGATCCTGGAAATTGGTGGCGCCGCCAACAATGTCCACACCTAGCTTGTCCAGTAGTTGCAACGTCGAATACCTGTAGTTAACCAGGTATGACCCTTTGTAAAAGGGCATCAGCGGACCCTCGGCAGCCACGTTCAGGCCCAACAGGCCCGCCTGCGCGGTATATTCTCTTTTTTCATTATTCCCTTTCCTTAATCTCAGGTCGAATACGCCGCTGAGTGCGTTCCCATATTCTGCCGCGAATGCGCCTGTCACAAAATCCGAATTATCGAGCAGTTGCGCGCTTAATATGGAAATGCCGCCGCCACTGCTGCCAGCGGTGCTGAAATGATTGGGATTGGGGATGTCAACACCCTCCATCCGCCAAAGCAACCCCGCAGGCGAATTGCCACGAATAACGATTTCGTTGTTGCCGTCGTCTGCCGAAACCACTCCCGCAAAACTTGTTGCCATCCGCAGCGGATCATTTACCGCAGCGGCATATTTCTGTGTTTCCTCAACCGTGAAGGCCCGGGCACTCACCAGGCTCATGTCGTTGATAGGCCGGTACTTTTTACTTTTTGCCGTTATCTCCACGGCTTTCTGAAAAATCACATCCGCTTCCAATGAAATGTTGAGCACCACTTCCTTGCCGCTGTTTACAATTATGCTTTCAAGCAGAGCTTCCTTAAAACCGGTGTATGTTACTGCAGCATTATAAGTGCCAACGGGTACGCCAACAAACCGGAAAACACCGTCTTCATTCGTTACTTCTGTTCTGTTCAATGCCGGAATGGTCACTGTCGCGCCCTCGAGCGGCTGCTGCAGCACCTGTTCCACCACGCTTCCCCTGATAGTTTGTGAATATTGGGCGGTAACAACCGATCCCGTAAATATGAGCGCCAACGCCAAAAAAAGGCCGGCCGAATTTAGCTTCATCTTCTCATTTTTAGCATGACAAGCGATAAACCGGTTACCCCTATGCGAGAAGAGAATAAATTCTGTATTTAGAAAATATTAACACCTGCCGTCCACCCGAACCATCCGTTAACGGTGTCCCCGAATTTATTTGTTTTGTATCCCGATGGAGGGCCTGCCTGCCTGTAGCCGGGAAAATGTTGATCCTGGTTGGATACAAAGACGGTATAAGCGGGGCCGGCGAAGATGGAAAAATATTTGCCGAACCTGAAGCTCACTTGCACGTTCGCCTTATTTTGGAGATTGTAGTATTCCCACGAACCCAGGTACAGGTGCTGCGAAGTGAGGTCGAGATTGAGGGCAAGGCGTTTTCCGGAAGCCAGTTGCGAGCCGATGCCATACCCGAAACTCCATACTTTTTCATCGGGCACCGAGTTATAGCCCCCTAAAAAGATGCTGTACAATTTTGCATTGCCCGATTTAACGGCAACGTTCATATTGATGAGCTCGTTTGTGTGGAGCGACAGCTTATGATAACCCTTTAAGACGATATTGATGAGGCCGATGCTGTAGCCTGATGACGTATCGGCTATGTTGATGAGCCCGACCTGGACGCCCTTCAATCTTTTTGCATAGTTAAAAACACCTGCGATCTGCACACCGTTTACATCCTTCCGGGTTATGTTACCGACACCCGCAACCTGCACACCATCCAATGAGGTGCCCGCGTGATTATACACTCCCGCCACCTGCAGCCCGCTGATTTTATCGCGGGTAAAATTGGCGACGCCGGCTGCCTGGAAACCGCGTACCGTGTCTAACACGGTATTTGAAACGCCTGCTGCCTGAAACCCAGTCATAGTTTTTCCCACAACATTCGCTACGCCTGCAACCTGCATGTATTGCGCATCTTTTTTATCGATATTGAAAAGCCCGCCGAGCTCAAATCCGTTTGTTCCTCCGGAATAGCCGCCCAGTACATTGAGTGAAAAGTTATTGATGACCTGGCTGTTCAATTTGCCATTCGTGCTTAAGCCCGGCACCAGCGACACCTGGTAGGGGCGGGCCACAAAGAATTTTTTAAGATTAATGCTTTGAATTCTTTGTTTGGATGAGACCAGCCATTTTCCAAGCGCCGTTTTTTCTACAATGAAAGAATCCTTCTTTACATACCGGTAAATCCATCGTGTGCTGTCGTTGAGCGGAATTTCCAGGTCAATCGAATCTGGGGCCTCATAACCGTCGGGACCGATGATGACATTGTTTGCAGTAATTTCCATCGGCACCAGGGTGATCGTGAGCGTTTGGTTGTAGCGCGGTTCGATGTTCACCGTTGTATCTTCATAATACTCCTTGCTGACGGTGATGGAGGCCTTTTGGTATTTACTTTTCAGCCTGATCCTGAAATGCCCCCTTCCGTCGGTGTTCGAAAGTGAAAGCCTGTCGCGCTCATACACCGTGGCATCGCTAATGGGAAGCCCGGTCTGATCATCCACTACATAACCGCTGATGGTGTAATATTTATTGTCGCTAACGGCCGACGAGGTGACCATTTTCAAACGTATCGGCGCCCTTCGTAAAATAATGTAATTGCCGCTTTCCCTGAATTCGAACTGGTTTCCTAATCATTGTCCAAGAATATTTTTTATAGATGAATTTTGCGCGGATACAGAAACAATGCTGTCTTTTTTCAGAATATTGCTGTTGTAGGAGAAATAAAATCCGGCGGTATTGCTGATGATTTCAAGCGCCTGGTCGAGCTGCTGATTTTTAATGTCGACCGATATTTGTTTATCGAGAAGTGTTTGTGCATGCACGCGCCCCGTTAATGCGATGAGCAGGATAAAAAGCGGCAGCGTCTTTCTGTAATCTTTGTACATCAGATCTAGTTATTTATGGGCCGTATCGGTCCCGCATTATTGTAAAATGAATTTTTCACCCTGCCGTTCAACGGTTATGTTGAAGGTTTCGCTGATGATGGTGATGGTATTTTCCAGTGTTTCATTATGGAAAGTGGTGGTAAGCGGCAAATTCCTGATATCGGGATTCGTAATGACTATCTGCGCATCGTATGCTTCATTGAGCGCTTCAACAAGTTTCCATAACGGTGTGCCGTCGCATACGAATTCGTGTGTTGAATAGTAATTGTATAGCTTATCTTTCGTTTTTACGGGCTGAAGTACCGAATCCTTTGCCGCGATCGTCACTTTTTCATTAGGGTTCAGCAATACGGAGCGATCGTCTTTTTCCACTTTCACTGTTCCTGATGCTACAATCACTTCGGTGCTGTCGCCTTTTTCTTTAATGTTGAAAGAGGTGCCCACCACCGTAACGGTGATGTCGTTCACATCGATCACAAACGGCTTCGATTTGTTTGGCGTCACGTTAAAGAATGCTTCACCTTTCAGTGTCACCTTCCTTGAATCGCCGCTAAATTTACCCGCATAGACGACCGTTGAATTTTTATTGAGCGTTATTTCAGAGCCATCCGGTAAAGTTTTGTTTACAGGTTCGTTTTGCGAAGCAACGGTTACCGTGGCAATATTTGTTCTTTCCCAAATGAAAAAAGCAAGTGCTGCGAGGCCCACCGCTACGATAATGGTTGCGGCCACCCTGAAGGTGTTGAAGTTTCGCCGTACGGCCTGCGTCTTATTTTTATCAAATGTTCGTTGTCTGAAATGCGTCCACGCTGCGTCAACATTCACTTCTTTGGAAATGGCCAGTTGCCGGCTCGCTTCCCAGATGGTTTTAAAGTGCTCGAAATATTTTCGGTTTAGGGAACTCTCGATGATCCAGTCCTCCACCCTGCGCCTCGCGTCTGCGTTGCCTTCCTCCAGCAGGTAACTGGCCAGCAGCTCATCAGTCATATCGTTGGAAGAGTTCAGCAATGGTTATGGTTATTTATTGATTCCATTAAAATGCCGAGCAGCAGCAGTAAATAGTCGGCCAGTTTCACGCGAAGTATTTTAAGTGCCTTGCCTATCTGGTTTTCGACTGTTTTTACTGAAATTCCCAGGCGTCCCGCTATTTCATGGTATTTTAATTCTTCGAAGCGGCTCATCTGGAATATCGTGCGGCATTGTTCCGGGAGTTCGCTTAATGCTATGTCGAGCCGGCGCTGCAACTCGGTCAGTTGAACTTTTCCCGTTGCAGTATCTACCATGCGATCCGCGCGCATCACATGGTTGCTGTAGGCTGCCTTTACTTTCCGGTGTTTTAAATAGTTGAGGCTGTCGTTGTAAACCGCCCTGTACAGGTATGCGGTTATCGAGGTCTGAATGTCGATCCTTCCCTTTTTTTCCCAAATCCTGTAAAAAACCTGCTGCACTATTTCTTCGGCCATCATCTCCTCTTTCAGAATGGTAATGGCATAGGCATACAATCTCCTGAAATGCGTTTTATACATTTCCTCAAAAGCAGTTTCTTCGATCGCTATGGATGCAAGAGATGTAACGTATGGAACCTCCATTCTTGTTTTTTGGAACCTTGCCTGGTATGCCGGTGCTGCTTCCAACTATGCCTTTTAAGCAGGACAACCATTGGAACCCTTACCCCTACGCCGTAAAAATAATTTTTATTAGGTTCTGTGTTCCTTATAAGTGATGACCGGTATCGAATTCTTCACCAGGTCGAGATCATTCAAAGTTAGGATGGGAGTATCCGAGGCTTTTACCGCTTCTTCGAGCTGGCTCGCGTTTCTCACGCCTATCACTGCCGAAGTGATTGCGGGATGGCGCAAAACATACCGGATGGCTGTTTGTGCCGCCGAACGTTTGTTGGCCGAAACGGATTTGATGGCTGCTGCGGCATTTTCCACGTCCTCGGCCGTTAGCCCGAGGTAAGGTTTCGCGGGCTTGTTCACCAACAGGCCCTGCGCCAGGATGCCACGGGCGAGAACGCTGATATCGTTCCGATGCAGCAGCTCGAGGCACTCCTCTTCGGGCCGCCTGTCCAGCAGGCTGTACTGCATCATCACGCTCACTATCGAAGATCTTTTTACGTATTCCCTGATCACATTGGGGCGGATGGACGATGTTCCATAATGCCTGATCTTGCCTTGTTTCTTCAAAAGCTCGAACGCTTCGATGGTTTCATCAATATTATCCTGGATGGTGCCGCCATGCAGTTGGTAAAGATCGAGATAATCGGTTTGCAGGCGCTGCAGGCTGCCATCTATACTTTCAAGAATGTGTTTTTTAGAAGGGTTCCAGTCAAGGCCGCTGCCATCCGCCCGGTTAACATTGCCGACCTTGCTGGCAAGCACCACTTTATTTCTTTTGCCCTTAAGTGCCTTTCCCAGCAGCGTTTCGTTTGTACCGTGCTGGTAGATATCCGCGGTGTCGAAAAAATTTATGCCGAGATCGATAGCCCTGTGAACTATTGAAATATTCTCGCTTTCCTGCGTCGGGAGCGACATACAGCCGAGACTGATCTCTGAAATCCTGAGATTGGTAGCGCCTAAGGAATTATACTTCATCCGTAAATTTACTACACCGCACACTTTTCATGATAGTTCTCTAAAACTATCACCGATTTTTCGAATGTGAAGCCTGCGTAATGAACGGCAATCTCATCCAGAACGGCTTCAATTTCTTCAATCGATTTTAATGTTACGAGCCTGCCCCTGTATTCCTTGATGTTGGGGAGGCCCTTAAGGTAGTTCGTGTAGTGCCTGCGCATTTCCAGGATGCCCACAACGGGTCCCTTCCATTCGTAGGAGCGCCGAAGGTGCTTGCGGCACACTTCTATTCGCTGTTCAATAGTAGGCGGGGCAAGGTGCTCACCCGTGCGTATGAAATGCTTTACCTCGTTGAAGACCCAGGGATAGCCGATCGCCGCCCGGCCGATCATGATGCCGTCAACGCCATACCTGTTTCGGTATTCAACCGCCTTTTCGGGCGAATTAATGTCGCCGTTGCCGAAGATGGGTATATGAATGCGCGGGTTGTTCTTTACTTTACCAATGAGCGTCCAGTCGGCAGAACCCTTGTACATCTGCATGCGTGTGCGGCCGTGGATGGACAGCGCGGCGATACCCACATCCTGCAGGCGCTCTGCCACTTCTTCGATGTTCAGTGAATCATTGTCCCATCCCAGCCTTGTTTTGACCGTCACGGGCAGGTTCGTTGAGCGAACGACGGCCTCTGTCAGGCGCACCATCAGGGGCAGGTCCTTCAGCACGCCCGCCCCGGCGCCTTTGCAGGCCACTTTTTTCACGGGGCAGCCAAAGTTGATGTCGAGAAGATCGGGTTGGGTAACATCTACAATTTTTGCGGCAAGTGAAAGACTTTCTTCATCGCCGCCAAAGATTTGAATACCAACGGGCCGCTCATAGTCGAATATGTCGAGCTTCTTCCTGCTTTTTATTGCATCGCGGATCAGGCCCTCCGATGAGATGAACTCGGTGTACATCAGGTCGGCGCCATTATCCTTGCACACCGCGCGGAAGGGTGGATCGCTGACGTCCTCCATTGGTGCCAGTAACAGCGGAAAATCAGGAAGTGATATATTGCCTATCTTAATCATTTAAAACTGTTGCAGGATGCGCCGTGTAAGAGGCTGCCGCCTAATGCGTATCTTGTTGAAAAATCCTGCAAATTTACATTTAATCTCTCTTATGATCGGTCATTTGCGCGTTAAATCTCCCCTGTCCCAACTGGCTATTTTTCTTGGTCTGTTCGGTGCGGCCTTTATCTTCGGTTCGCTCCTGATGGCAGTGATCATACTGGCATTGGGGATCCCCGTGGCCGAACTGGGCCGGATTGATTGGTCGCAGCCGAAGATCATATCGGTAATGAAGCTGGTACAGTCCATTTCTTCCGTGTTCATGTTCCTTTTACCGGCTTTTATATACGCGCTGATAACTTTCCGTGGCAAGCCGTTGTACTTTCTGGGGCTCAAAAAAACCGACCGCAGACAATCTTACCTTCTTGCAGTGGTGTGTATGTTGCTGGCTTTCCCCCTTGTCGTGTGGCTGGGCAACATCAACCAGATGATTTCGCTGCCCGACTGGATGGTGACCCTCGAAAAAGACGCCACGAAGCAGATGGAGGCTTTTCTAAAGGCGGGCAGCCTTGGCGATGTGGTGCTCAACGTATTCATTATCGCTTTACTGCCCGCTATTTGTGAAGAAATATGCTTTCGCGGCGCCCTGCAGCGGATTCTCATCAACCTGGTGAGGAGCCCATGGATGGGCATCGTTCTCACTTCAATATTGTTTTCGGCGCTTCATTTTCAGTTCCAGGGATTTTTGCCGAGAATGTTCCTTGGGATTGTTCTGGGAGCAATCTATTGGTACAGCGGCAGCATATGGCCGGCTGTTGCGGCGCACTTTGTAAACAACGCGGTGCAGGTGGTGGCGGTTTCCTATTTTCCGGAATACATCGCGAAAAACCCCGACATTCCGCTTTACTTCGTTCCTGTCAGCGCCGTGTTGGTGTTCATCATTCTTTGGAGGCTCAGGTCCATTTCCACAGCCAGTTATGAAAAAACTTATGAATACGAAGAGCTGAACAGGACCAACGAGTTTATCGCATAATCCACTATCAATGGCTTTACACAAGGGTACATTTAAAACGAGGTCCGTCTCCGCAGCCATCTTTGTTGTCGTAATGATTGCCGGCATCCTGATCAATCATTGGACGTTCTTCCTGCTGTTCACGGCTATACATTTTGGGTGCTGGCTCGAATACCAGAAACTCGTGGGCCGGATCGATAACGAATACCTGGGTATCTCGCCGTTTCACAGGTACGGGGTGATGTTTGCGGGGCTTTGCTTCCTGCTGTATTTTACCAATAATAGCTTCCGTATCGGCGATTTTGTTTTCCATGCCGTGGGATGGTGGCTCGGGCTGCTATTCGCCTTCCTGCTCCCGATCACCGAACTGCTGTTCTCCAGGAACATCTCCCTCAAAAACATCGGCTATTCCGCTTTCGGGCTCATTTATATTTCTCTTAGTTGCGGGTTGATGCTCGACCTCCTCATCTTTCCTTCCATTCCTTACATGTCCACTCCGCTGATGCCTGCCGTGATCATTGCCTGCATGTGGATCAATGATACAATGGCCTACATTGTGGGTTCGCTGGTGGGCAAAACACCCCTGTCTTCCATCTCCCCCAAAAAAACATGGGAGGGCACTATCGGCGGCATCGTATTGTGCATAACGGTGGTAACGATCGTGTGCAGCTACCTGCCCGCGCTGGGCGACATACATTTCGTGCACTGGCTGATGATCTCCACCATTGCTTCGGTTGCCGGCACCTTCGGCGATCTTCTCGAAAGCAAGCTCAAAAGAATGGCAGGCGTGAAGGACAGCGGCACGCTGATGCCCGGTCATGGCGGTTTTCTCGACAGGTTCGATTCGCTGCTGGTGGCGGTCCCGTTTGTGTGGCTGTATGTGGAGACATTTTTAAGGTGATTGGGTAAGTAAGGTTTAACTAATTTTGGCACTTAACATTTATGCATGACGATTCACAGAGAGGGAATACAGACGATTGTGATTACGGCAATTCTGTTCGGCGCCGTCAACCTGGCCTCTTTTTATTTTCTTAGCTTTCCGTACCCCTGGCTTAGCTGGTTTATTTTTTTGGCAACAGTGGTCATCTGGCTGTTCATCATTTCGTTTTTCCGCGTTCCCGGCAGGCAACTCGTCACGGGCGAGAACACAGTGATCTGCCCCGCCGACGGCAAAGTGGTGGTGATAGAAGAAGCGTATGATGACGAATATTTCAAGGAAAAAAGATTGCAGATCTCCATTTTCATGAGCCCGGCAAATGTTCATCAGAACCGCAACCCGGTAAGCGGGGAAGTGGTGTACAACCAATATCACAAAGGTAAATACCTCGTGGCGTGGCATCCCAAATCTTCTACCGACAACGAACGGCAAACGGTGGTGATCAAAAACCAGAACACAGAGGTGCTCGTAAAGCAAATTGCCGGCGCTGTTGCGCGCAGGATCGTCAACTACCTGAAAATAGGGCAGCGTGTAGAGCAGGGTTCCGAAATGGGGGTTATTAAATTCGGCAGCCGCGTGGATGTGCTGCTTCCCCTCGGCAGCACGGTGGAGGTTAAATTGAACCAGGCCGTGAAGGGAGGGGTGACCGTTCTTGCAAGACTGGATCAGAATATCGTTTCAAGCCCTTTAACGGAGGTTACCGTGTAAGTGGGTTTTACGGTACAGGCTATGCCGAGGTGGTTCATGTACACCTGGTCGATGCCCGCATTCATGGCGCCGATAATATCCGCCTCAATGCTGTCGCCGATCATAATGCTGTGGTGATGAAGGGCCTTTGCTTTCTGAAGGGCATAATCAAAAATTTCTTTCTTCGGTTTGAGGCTGTTGCTGCCTTCCGATGTGATCACTTCAACGAAATACTGTGCAATCCCTGAATTTTTCAACTTGCTGTGCTGGGTTTCTTCGAACCCATTCGTGATGAGGTGCAGCCGGTAATCTCTGTTGCAGAGATACTGCAACGTATTGACGGTATCGGGAAAAAGAATTTTCCGCGTGGGCAGTCTTTCAAGAAACGTGGCGCCCATTCGCCGCGCAAGCTCTTCGTTCCCAATCCTGAATTCGAGCAGGGTGTTCCACATCCTCTTCCACCGCAGCTCTTCTGTTTTTATCTGGCCATTCCTGTATCGCTCCCACAGCAACTCATTGTGCGCGAGGTAATGCTGATAAAACAAATCGAAATCATGCACACCTTCTTTTACCAACTGAAGATCGTGATACAGCTCGGCTAACGTAACCTTTGCATTCGCATCAAAATCCCAGAGCGTGTGATCGAGGTCGAAGAACAGGTGCTGGTATTTCATTCAGCAAAAATAACTTATATTCGACACCTTGCATTGTTATGAATATTGTCATCACGGGCGCATCGAAAGGAATTGGAAAGGCAATTGCAGAAAAATTTGCCGGCGGCGGATATTCGCTGTTTTTGTGTGCGAGACATGAAGCGCCGCTTGCCGAACTCGCCGCACAGATTTTAGCCGAACATCCCCGCATCAAAGTGCATTACAAAACCTGCGACGTTTCTAAAAAAGACGACGTGAAAGCATTTGCAGATTTTATATTGAAGGAAGACGGGCACGCCGACATCCTCGTGAATAATGCGGGCGCTTTCCAGCCTGGTCATGTTCATGAAGAAGAACTGGGGATGCTGGAAGAAATGATGCAAACCAACGTGTACAGCGCGTATTATCTCAGCAGGTTTTTATTGCCTGCGATGATGAAAAGAAAACAAGGACATATTTTTAACATTTGTTCAATTGCTGCTTTGCACGCATACGAGCAGGGAGGTTCGTACAGCATCACGAAATATGCATTGGACGGATTGTCTGTTAACCTCCGCCATGAGATGAAGGGGTATGGCATAAAAGTTACCGCTGTTTATCCCGGCGCTGCCTATACCGATTCGTGGAGCAGTTCAGGCGTATCGCCCGATCGTATCATGACGGCCGGCGATATTGCCGATATGATCTACGCGTCGGCACGACTTTCGCCGCAGGCTTGCGTTGAAGAAATTGTGATCAGACCCCAACTCGGCGACTTATGAATGCTTACAGGCTCATATTGTCAACTTTCTGCATGATGGCCGTACTGCAACTGGCCGCGCAGAACAGGTCGCAGCGCGAAATGGCGGACCTGTACAATGCTGTAGAGGACCAGAGCGAAGTGCGCACGGGTGAGAACATAGATGAAAAGATCAGGAAGAATTTTTTTCTGACAGCCGAGGTCAGTAAGCAAAGATGCTTTGCGGGAGAAAACATCATGGCTGTGTTCAAGGCCTATTCGCGGCTCGATGCGAATTCACAGGTGCTAAAACGACCGTCGCTCAGCGGATTCAGTGTTACCGAAATGGTGGATGCCTACAGCAATCAGCCCGACGTTGAAAAATACAATGGTAATTATTATTATGTTCACCTCATCAGGAAGGTCCAACTGTTCCCGATCCTCGCCGGCGATTATGAAATCGAACCGGCCGAAGTAGAAAGCGTCATTCATTTAAGAAGTGCAGGCGACGGCAAAAAAGGCATGCGCCTTCACAACCTATTCAGGAAAAGAGACACTGATCCCGCTTTGCAGCGGCAGCTTGTGTTCCGGAGTCCCGTTGTGAACGTGCACGTTGATCCATTGCCCATTGAGTCGCAGCCCGAGGATTTTACCGGCGCCGTGGGCGAATTCAGTGTACGGCTGGTGGTCGAAGACAGCGCCGTGGCATTGCATGAGCCCGTCATCATTAAATTGCTGGTGGGCGGTTCAGGAAATTTTCCGTTGATCACCGATCCGAAGATCACCTGGCCCATCGGCGTCCAGGTATCGGGGCCTTCAGTCAGCGAACAAGTGAACAAGTATGAGTTTCCTTTATCGGGCATGAAGACGTTCGAATATACCGTGGCCAATAACAAACCCGGCGTGTTCACCATTCCGCCGGTAAAGTTTTCCTTCTTCGACCCCTCTTCCAAATCTTATAAAACCGCGGAGACGTTGCCGGTAAGTTACACCGTTGCCGAAACGGAAAGCAAAAGCAACATTCAGCAGAATATCGTGACGAAGGCGCCGCCTGCGCCGCTGCACTATTATTATTTTGGCGCCATCGCCATCATCATTGCGGGAGTGATCATTTTCCTGGCTGTGAAAAAGCCGGCGAAGAAAAGCTAAGCTTTTATTCCGTGTACTTGTAGCCCACTCCTCTTACCGAATGAAAGAATTTTGGATTGCGGCTGTCTTCTTCAAAATATTTTCTGAAGTTGAGAATGAAATTATCTATCGTGCGGGTGGTGGGGTAAACGTTATATCCCCAAACCGACTGAAGAATTTTTTCGCGCGGAACCACATCATTTTTGTTTTCTATCAACAGCTTTAGGAGCATCGCTTCTTTCTTGCTGATCTGCAGGCGCTCGCCTTTCCGCGTCAACACTTCCTGCGCCTTAAAATCGACTGTATTTTTGCCAAACTTGTAAACGTCGCCCACCGAATCTTTGTCCTGCATCTTCTTGTTCTTGTCGATCAGCTTTTGCACGCGCAGCAGCAGTTCTTCCAGGTTAAATGGTTTGGTGAGGTAGTCGTCGGCGCCTTTTTTCAAACCGGTAACGCGGTCGGCGCTGGTATTCTTTGCACTTAAAATGAGAATGGGCACCTCGTTGTTCTGGAGCCTGATGTTTTCAGTAACGCTGATGCCGTCGAGACCGGGCAGCATCACGTCCATGATGATAAGATCGAAATATTCCTGTTCCAGTTTGTTCAGCGCCTCCTGCCCGTCGAATGCGGAAGTGATCTCATAACCTTCGAGTTCGAGGTTCAGTTTGAGCGCGTCATGGAGGTTTTCTTCATCCTCCACCAGTAAAATGGAAAGTCTGTTTGATGGCATACCTGCGATTAATCTTCTGGCCTTTTGTGAAACCTGACGGTAAAAATGGAGCCTTTCGGCGAATTATCATCCACCCTGATCACCGCATGATGATCCTGGGCTATTTTCTTGCAAAGATACAAACCGAGGCCGGTACCTTTTGCCGACCTCGTCTGCTCGCTGCCTATGCGATAAAATTTTTGAAAGATATTGACTTTCTCTTCCGCGGGGATCCCGAATCCTTCATCGGCAATTTTAAGCGTGATGAAGTGATTTTCTTTCGTAAGCATGCAGGTGATTGTCGAACCGGCCGGTGAATATTTCACTGCGTTTTCGAGGAGATTGTTGACCATGATCTGCAACAAAAACGAATCGCCGGTTAGCTCTTCTTCGTCGCTGACCCGGACGTTCCACTGCCTGTCTGGGAAACGGTTTTTAAAATCGTTAACGCTGCCGAGCACGAGGTCCGAAAAATTGAGTTCCTCTTTGGTGTTTGTCCTTCCTGATTCAAGCTGTGCCGACACAAGAATATTACTGGCCAGAATATTCAGCCGGTTCGTTTCCTGCAGCGTCATGTTAATGAGCTTCTGCCGCTTTGCTTCGTCCAGCGGGTGCTTCATTAACGTTTCAAGATTCAGCTTGGCCACCGCTATCGGTGTTTTCAATTCGTGTGTGATGGCCATCATGAAATTTTCCTGCTGCCGCTGGTGTGCAAACTGCCTTCGCACCGCCCGGTACATGAAGATTGCGCCGAGTATGATCAGCGCCATAAAGGTGGCCCCTTCCGAAATGTACTGCGTTGTTTTTCTTCTCTTCTCCTCTTCAATACTTTTTAACTGCTGATCGTATTGAAAGTCATCTTTCTTGAGTTCATTCAGCCTGTAATCCGTCATCTGCACGTTCTGCTGGTTCAGTTCAAAAAACCAAAACACCAGCGCTGCAAGGATATACACAAGAAACACCCAGTAAACGATGGTGATCAGCAGAACGCGTTTTTTTACTTGCATGGATCCCAGATTAATTGTTCAGATCCTTACTTTACCTTCTCGACCCGTATTCCAACATTCATCACATATTGCAGCGGTTCTTCACGCATGATGTGTTCGAGGCGGAATGTGTATTCGCCGGATTTTTTAAATTGGAGCGGTTGCCCGCGGTTGATAAGGATACGGTGTTCGTATATATCGTCCATGCCGCTTCCCAGCCAGCCATTGTCGTCGGTGGCGAGCCTGAGGTCGAGACGCTCGCGGTGGATGCTGTCGCCGGGTTGCTGCACATAAACATTCAGCCAAATATTGTTGTACCTGTAGGCATTGGTATGCCGCAGTACAAGGTAGATGTTGTATAAGGCTGTCGTGTCTGTTATCTCAAATTTTATCTCGGGCTTAAAATCGCTGGTCCATTCGTGGTTGGGAATGCTGACGTTCTTTTCGAATACATCTATGTTGAGGCACGACTGCGTGCCCAACACAACGGCGGCAAATAGTAATAGAAGTCGTATTCTTTTAAGGGACATTTTTACAGAACGTTTAATACCTGCTCTTTCGCTTTTTCCAGTTCATCCTTCATGAGCACCACGCATTTTTGGATGTCGGAATCGTATGCCTTTGCCCCGGTGGTGTTGATTTCGCGGCCTATTTCCTGGAGGATGAAAGAAAGCTTCTTGCCTTTTCCTTCGTCGGGATCCGATATGATCGTCATAAAGTATTCGCAATGATTTTTAAGTCGTACCTGCTCTTCGCTGAGATCGATTTTCTCGATGTAGTAGATGATTTCCTGCTCCAGGCGGTTGCTGTCATAATTTTCCTTGCCCACGTTTTCTTCGAGGATCTTTACCAGGCCTTCCTTTATTTTGATCTTGCGCCGCGGTTCCAATACGCTGATGGCCTCCTGGTGCTTCAGGATGTTCGCGATTCTCAGCACAAGGTCAACCTGCAATGATTTTCCTTCTTCAGTGCGATGACTGTTCAGTTCATCGATTGCCGAGATCAATACCGACTGGAACTCTTTCCATTCGTCGTCCGTCAGTGTTTCGCCGGTAGGGGTGATCACTTCCGGAAGCTTCAGCAGCGTGCTTAAAACATGTGCCGAATCCAGTTTGAGGGCCTCCGATAATTCGGATATGGGTTTGAAATATGCCTTTGCGAGATTGGTATTGATGCTTACAGGCTTTGCCGAACCTGTTTCCTTCAGGCTGATGGTACAGTCGATCGATCCGCGGTTAAGATTCTTTGAAAGTATGTTCCTTATCTCGAATTCAAAGGGCTTTAGAAATGCGGGCATCTTCAGGTTAAGTTCAAACTGCTTGCCGTTAAGTGACTTGATATCTATCAGAAACGTTTTGTCGCCTACCGATCTTTCCATTCTTCCAAAGCCAGTCATCGATTTGAGCATAAACCTTTTTTATAGGGCAAGATAATCAAATACGCTTTATTTATCAGTCATATATATCCGTTCGATCGCGTCGTTGTTCTTTTCCATCACCACTTTTCGTTTGATGCTGAGCTTCGGCGTCATCTCTCCGCCTTCGATGCTCCATTCGACAGGGAGCAGTTCAAATCTTTTCACCTGCTCAACGTGGTTAAAAAACTTGTTGAAGGTTTCGATGAGATCCCTGTAGAGGTCCTTTACTTTGGGATGGTTAATCAGCTCCTGGTTGGGACCCTCAGTAATTCCCTCATTCTTCGCCCACTCGCGCAGGTTAGGGAACGAGGGCACGATCAGCGCGCCCACGAATTTTTTATTGGCGCCCACAACCATTACCTGTTCGATGTAAACAGATTCCTTCAGTTTGTTTTCGATCGGTAGCGGGGCCACATACTTTCCTCCGCTGGTTTTGAACATCTCTTTTTTCCTGTCGGTGATTTTCAGGAACTCATTGTTCACCATGGTGCCGATGTCGCCGGTATAGAACCATCCGTCACGTATAACTTCGGCGGTAAGGTCGGGGCGCTTGTAATAACCCATCATGATGTTGGGGCCTTTGCACAGCACTTCGCCGTCGTCGGCTATTTTGACTTCCACGTTTTCCATTACAGGGCCAACAGTGCCAAACATCCGGCGTTCTTCCTGGAACCTGTTGACGCTGATGACGGGCGAAGTTTCGGTGAGGCCGTATCCCTCCATTATCGGGAGCCGTGCGGCGGTGAATATCCGGATGAGCCGCACCTGGCAGGCGGCCCCACCCGACACGATGCAGAGGATGTTGTTGCCGAGCGCCTCTCTCCATTTGCTGAAGATGAGTTTGTTGGCCAGGGCAAGTTGCAAGTTGTACCATGGGCCCATGTTCTTGTTGATCTCAAACCTTTCGGCCAGCCCGTGCGCCCAAAAAAACAGTTTTCTTTTTATTCCGGTAAGGTCGGCGCCCTTCGCCATGATCTTGTCGTACACTTTTTCGAGCAGGCGCGGAACGGTGGTGAAAAAATTCGGTTGCACCTCGCGCAGGTTGTCTGCTATTTTTTCGAGGCTCTCTGCGTAATAAATAGATGCGCCCTTGTAGAGATAGAAATAGGATATCATCCGCTCAAATATATGATTGAGAGGAAGGAAGCTCAGCACTTTCAATTTTTGGGATGGCAAACAGGGTATGCACGCGATCACGTTGCTTAAAATGTTGTTATGAGAAAGCATCACTCCTTTGGGCTTGCCCGTGGTGCCTGAAGTGTAAATGATGGTGGCGATGTCTTCGCCGGAGATATTATCCTTAGCCGATGTAGCGGCTGCACTCGAAAACAGGGTGTGCCAGTGTCGCACTCCCGGCACCTGGGTGAAGGTGACGATTTCGCGCACCGTGGGGATTTTGGATCGTATCGAGGCTACTTTCTCCTGGCCGTCCTGGTCATATACGAACACATACTTTACTGCTGCGTCATTGAATATGAATTCCAGTTCGTTGATGTGGATGGTGGGGTACACCGGCACCAGTATGGCTCCTGCCTGCTGAACAGCCAGGTCGAGGATCAGCCACTCCGGGCAGTTCCTGCTGATGACGGCTATCTTGTCGCGCCCTTCCTCTGAGCCGTCGCCATATCCAATGCCCAGTGCGGCAAACCCGGCGGTCAGTTCGTCGGCCATGCGTTTTACTTCACTGGTGCTGTAGGTTTTCCACGCACCGTTTTCCTTGCTGGCCAGCAAATCCGGGATGTCTCCTTTTTCGAGGAGGTATTCAAGGCAATCGAAGAGTCGTGTGGGTTGTTTCATGGTTGTGGGCGATGGATCGATGCGTCGCCA